>JBGMRM010000235.1:1388-4232 GCA_048061415.1 Gammaproteobacteria bacterium
CCAGATCGAAAAGCGCGCCATGGAAAAAATGAAAACCGTAATCACCGCGTAGAGGCTAGCTAAAACAGGGTTTCCGATTTCAGATTTCCGTCACTGGTCAGGGCTTGACTGGTGGCAGGCGGTTCGATCTGGTTGGCGGGCTCTGTGCCCGCCAGGAAGTACTCCAGATAGCCTTCGGGATCTTCGGCCGACGTTAGCTTACCCGTATCTTTGTTGACAAACCGGGTAGTGATATTAGCCGGTGGTATTATCGGTTGTTCCGGGAAGTCCGCGAGTACCGTTTTCATATAGTCGATCCAGATTGGTAATGCGGCGCTGGCGCCAGACTCACGCCTCCCGAGGTAAGAGGGTTGGTCAAACCCGACAAAAACCGTGGTGATCACATCCGGATTAAATCCGGAAAACCAGGCGTCCCGGTAGTTATTGGTAGTTCCGGTTTTTCCGGAAAGGTCGGTTCGATTCAGCGCCAGCGCTCGGCGTCCGGTTCCGGTCAGAATAACCTGTCGCATCATACTGCTGATAAGAAAAGCATTTTGCTCGGAAATCGCCCGATCAGGTTCCGCTACCGGTTCCATGGTTTCATCTTCTGCCTCGGCAACGATTCCGTTCTCTGTCGTTTCTTCCTCCGTACAATTGTCACAGGTCGAGACTGACAGTTCTACTTCGTTGCCGTCGCCATCGACAATTCGTTCGATCAGATAAGGTTTTACCCGCTTGCCGCCATTGGCAAACACCGCGAATCCTGCAGCGAGTTCGAGTGGAGTGACAGTGGTACTGCCCAGTGCAAGCGAGAGGCTGCGGGGCAATTTATCAGGGTTGAATCCAAACTGTGTGAGGTGGTCAATCGTTTTGTCGATCCCGATGGCCCGCAACAAACGTACTGAAACAAGGTTCAGGGAAAGGCTCAATGCCTTGCGCAGACGGGTTGGACCAAAAAACTTCTTACTGTAATTTTGTGGTCGCCAGATTCCCTCAAGATCGTCCTCGATTACGATCGGACCCGCGCTCACCAGACTGCTGGGAGTGAATCCATTTGCCAGGGCTGCTGAATAGATGAACGGCTTAATATTTGATCCTGGTTGTCGCAGCGCCTGAGTGGCCCGATTGAACTTGCTCAGGTAATAATCGAAGCCGCCGGTCAGGGCAAGAATTGCCCCCGTATTCGGATCCAGGCTGACCAGGGCGCCAGACACTGCCGGCATCTGGTTCAGACGCCAGCCGCTATCGCCCACGCGTGAAACATAAATAATGTCGCCGGTACTGACGACCTCGGCAGCAGTAGCTGGCTCCGGTCCCATGCTATTGGGCGTTTTATATGCTCTGGCCCATTTTATGTGATCCCAGTCTATGTTTATTGTTTCCTGGTCCTGGGTCAGTGCGGTGATGGTCTGTTCGCCGGTTTCAAGTACAACTGCCGGCACAAGTTCCCGGCTCTTTGGGTATTGCAGCAAAACTTTATCGAGCGATTCCGGGGTATATTCGTCCAGGTTGATGTTAGCCAGTGGGCCGCGAAACCCATGCCGTTTATCATAATCAAGCAACCCGTTTCGCAATGCTTCATCGGCCTGAATCTGGTACTTACTGTTGATGGTTACGGTTACGTTAAAACCTAATCCGTAAACTTCCTCGCCGTATTTTTCGACCATAAATTGACGCGCCATCTCGGCGACATAAGGCGCTTGTACTTCCACGTCGGCCACGTACCGCGCTGCCGTTATCGGCGCCTGGCGCGCGGTGTTGTAACTGAGACCATCAATTTTTCCCAGATCGTACAGACGTCTGTGCACATAGTCGCGTCGTTCAGTTGCCCTTTTCGCGTTGGAAATCGTGTTGTCCCGTGATGGCGCTTTGGGCAAGCCGGCCAGCATGGCGATTTCGGGGACGCTCAGATTTTTCAGTTCGACACCGTAGTAAACCTGGGAGGCGGCGGCAAAACCATAAGCTCGGTGACCAAGAAATATCTTGTTGAGATACAACTCCAGAATTTCATCTTTGGTCAAAGCACGTTCCATGTTGAAAGCAAGCAACATTTCCTTGAGTTTGCGAGTGTATGTTTTTTCCGGAGTGAGAAAAAAATTTCTCGCTACCTGCATGGTAATAGTACTTGCTCCCTGGGATCGGGACTGGCTTCTCAGGTTGCTTATCAAAGCACGTATCAGGCCCGGAAAATCGACCCCTGTATGGTAGTAGAACCGGTCATCTTCGGTTACTAAAATGGCATCGATCAGCAATGGCGGCGCTGCATCCAGAGAAACGGGTATTCGTCGCTCATCGCCATACTCAGCGATGAGCTTGTTATCGCTATTGTAAATTCGCAGAGGAATATTCAGCGGAACCTGTCTGATTTCCTCCACTGTGGGCAGCTCGGGCAGTAAAGTTATGGCATACAGCCCAAGCCCTATGCCCATTGTTACGGCAAACAAAAAGCCCAGAGAGATAATTTTTAACAGCAGTTTTAGCAGACCTTTCATTCAGCCAATTTATTACATCTTTCGGGCATCTTGCGGATTTTTAGGAAAAAACCTCCCACATACCGGTATTTAGAGGTTATTATAGCCTTAATCCGTATCAGGCAGCGTATGGGGAAGCCCGGTATAGCGAGAAAGTATGCGATTGGTCAGGTTGGCATTTTTGTTACATCAAGCCTGTGCAATTATATCTACCAGGTGACCTGGTGAATTCAACTGCAGGCGACATGAAAAGTGAATAATGGCTAAATTTAATTAGCTGAACTGTTTGGTTAGTTAGTTCCCTAGGGGGGGGTAGCAATTGTTTTTCTCTGGAAAAAGTCGAGACAGAATTGTCGGAATTGATATCGGCACGACGTCCGTGAAAGTATTGGAA
>JBGMRM010000236.1:0-2507 GCA_048061415.1 Gammaproteobacteria bacterium
GAAGCCACATTAAAGCGGTTCAAACGAAAAAGCCCCACCGAAGTTGCCCTGATTCCTGAAAATGCCGATATGGAAACCATGGTATACGCCGCCGAGCGAGTAAATATCCACGGTGTCCTGGTTGGCCAGATGCGCAATTACCGTTAAATATTACCAGGCTAGTAGAGCCGAATTTATTCAGCCAATAGTTTCGGATCGGTCGAATGAATTCGACCCTACGGGTGGCTGTTAATTATTCCTTAGGAACATGTTAATTTTGTTACAATTCGGGTGATCCGCATTGCACCTGATGAATGCCGGGGCCTGTAGTTACCTGCCGCCAATCATTTTCGCTGGATAATAAAGACTTATGCGCTCAGCCACGTTAGGACGCACTGCCAAAGTGCACGGAAACCGTGAAGACTGGAACAACATTCGGCAAATGATGCCTTTTGTCTGGGCCTACAGGGGCAGGGTGTTACTGGCAATCGGCTGCCTGGTTGTCTCCAAACTGGCAATCGTCGGAATTCCGGTAACCCTGAAATTTATCGTCGATGCACTGGATACCGACAGCGGGCAGATTGCCGTACTACCGGTCATATTCCTGCTGGCTTACGGGGGCCTGCGTTTTATCAATTCAGGGTTTAACGAGCTGCGCGATGCCATATTCGCGCGGGTGCGTTATCACGCGATGAACCAGCTGTCGGTAACAACACTCGACCACCTGCATCATTTGTCCCTGAGATTTCATCTCGAGCGCAATACCGGCGCCATTTCGCGCGACATGGAACGCGGTGCACAAAGCATCAGTTCGATTCTCAATTACCTGGTGTTTAATATTTTCCCGACCGCCGCGGAATTCCTGCTGGTTGCGGTGATTTTATTCAGTCAATACGACAATCAATTTGCCATTATCGTTTTCGTGACAGTCATATTTTATATCGGATTTACCCTGGCCGTAACCGAGTGGCGCATGCATTTTCGCTACGAAATGAATGCGCTCGACTCGAGCGCAAATGGCCGTGCGATGGATAGCCTGATGAATTATGAGACAGTCAAATACTTCAACAACGATGCGCTCGAAATCAGTCGCTATCGCCAGACTATGGAACAGTGGGAGGACGTGGCGGTTAAAAGTCAAAACACGATGTCGCTGCTGAATTTTGGGCAGGGCGCGATCATCGCCATCGGGGTTACCGGCATCATGATTCTGGCCGCCGAAGGGGTGGTTCAACAAACGCTGAGCCTCGGTGACCTGGTGCTAATCAATACCATGATGTTGCAACTTTTTTTACCACTCAATTTCCTCGGCATTATTTATCGGGCGCTCAAGTATGCACTTGCCGACATGGACATGGTGATCAAGCTATTGCGTAAACCGATAGAGATAATCGATAGTCCCGACGCCGGCGACCTGCGATTGGATAATGCGACAGTGGAGTTCAGGAATGTCGGATTTTATTATAACCAAGACCGGCAAATATTGAACGATATCAGCTTCAGGGTGGAAGACGGAAAGAAACTGGCTATAGTTGGCGCGTCGGGGGCCGGTAAGTCGACCATCGCGAGACTGTTATTTCGCTTTTACGACATCAACCAGGGTGAGATTCTGATCAGCGGACAAAATATAGCCAGGGTTACACAGGAAAGTCTCAGACGGGCGATCGGCATCGTACCACAGGATACGGTACTGTTTAATGACAGTATTTTGTACAATATCAGGTATGCGAAGCCCGATGCATCCGAACAGGAGGTGTTCCACGCTGCCAGGCTCGCGAATATCCACGAATTTATCGAAAGCCTGCCGCAAGGCTATTCTACTATGGTGGGTGAGCGCGGATTAAAACTATCGGGCGGTGAAAAACAACGGGTTGCGATAGCACGCGTATTGCTTAAAGACCCGCCCATCCTGGTGTTCGATGAAGCTACTTCGAGCCTCGACAGCCAGTCTGAAAAGCTTATCCTTTCCGCCCTTGAAAAAATTTCTAAAGACAAGACCACGTTGGTGATAGCACACCGCCTGTCAACCGTTATCGATGCCGATACGATCGTGGTAATGGCCGAGGGCCGGGTTAAGGAGCAGGGTAGCCACCAGGTATTGATGTCGAAGGGAGGAATTTATACCGATCTGTGGGCGATTCAACAGAAAAAAGCCGAGAAACAGTTAACGCTAGCTCAAGATTCAGTTCAGGAGGGTGGCCAATGAACGATGTGACCCACTGCGAAGCGAGTGAACCCTTCGCGTTACGGGTAATTGGCAACGACATGCTACCCGAATTCGAAGATGGTAACATTGTCATTGTCGACCCGGGTGGACTGGTGAAATCCGGATGTTATGTGGTCGCCAAAGCAGGTGAAGATATGGTGCTACGGCAATTGCATATCGACAATTCGAGCTATCGATTAACGGCCCTGCAGCCAGGCACTGGCGATATCCTGCTGAAAAACGGGCTAAAGGATGTCGTAGGTGTTATCAGCCAGCGCGCTGGCAAGCGTCGAAGCCAGCATAAGCGCTACGATCTTTGAGA
>JBGMRM010000236.1:2607-4225 GCA_048061415.1 Gammaproteobacteria bacterium
TCAGCCAGCGCGCTGGCAAGCGTCGAAGCCAGCATAAGCGCTACGATCTTTGAGACCTTTGCACGATTCATCTCTTTCACCATAGCGGCGTTAAAAATAACCTAAAAATGCTCATTTACTTCGTGTAAATTGCGCTTTTTAGAACATTTTTGTCTTGCTATGACAAAATATATTTCTCGTGCAAAGGTCTCAATTTATCAGCTTAGCGACTCGCCTTTCTGAGACTCTTTCAAACCGTGTTCGACCGCAAGCACTGCGGCCTCTACCCTCGAATGAATGTTGAGCTTGCGCAATATGGCTTTTACGTGCAATTTGACCGTTCCATCCGATATTCCTAAATTCCTCGCGATCACCTTGTTGCTCTGCCCTTCGGCCAAAAGGCACAATATTTCCGTTTCCCGTGGGGTTAGTTCATCGAACAATGAATCTGATTCATCCAGGTCGGTAAAATCTCCCTGCACCACTTTAGCCAAAATCGGGGTCAGGGCAGGGGCGACAACGGTCTTGCCCTCGACGATATCGCGCAATGCGACTACCAGTGAGTCAGGCTCCATATCCTTCAATAAGTAACCCCGGGCGCCTGAGCGTAGCGATTCGATCAAATCTCTTTCTTCCGCACTCGTCGTCAGCATAGCGATTGGCATCGTCGCGCCTTTTTCCTTTAGCGTGGCAAGTACCCCCAGCCCATTAATTTCCGGCATGCGCATATCCAGCAAAACGATGTCTGGCTGTAATTCGTCGATTAACCGAAGGCCCTCGTTTCCATCCCCAACAGACGCTATAACATCGATTTCTCGTCTGACTAACAGGCTTTCGAGACCTTCGCGAAAAAGGGTGTGATCATCTATTACCAGGACTCTTAAGTTCATTATAGTGCCGCTAGGGGTGTATGTTGGTATCGATGGAAACGACGTCTTCCGGCTTTTTGCCTTCCTGGTCAATTTCCAGGATTAGACGAACGCCTTCGCCTGGCTCACTCTCCAGTGTGAAACCGGCTTTTATTCTCGCCGCGCGCTCACGCATACTTTTCAGGCCTATTTGTTCGCCGGGTAGTGGGTTTTCCGAAGACTGCTGGATTCCTATTCCATCGTCTTCGATTAAAATTTGAATTCGATTATTTTCCACTATCCGTACCATCACGCGCGACATTGTAGCTTCGCTGTGTTTTCGGATGTTATTCAATGCTTCCTGGACGATACGCATGACTTCAAGATGAACCCGGTCGGTGAGTTGCAGGGAGTCGTTTACCGTATGCTGTAAAAATATCGGGATATCCGATTCGCTACGGAAGCGTTTCACCATATCGGACACTGCGTCGATCAGCGCGAGGCTGCTGATCGGCGCCTGAAAATGCGCTATCAGGCTTCGAAGCTCTGTATTCGCTTCTTCGACTGTGTTTTCTATCCGTTCCAGCTGTTGCCAGGTATCGAATTCATCGTCCTGATGTAAAATTTCGTCGAGGATGCGTACCTGGAATCGAATGCTGGTCAGAGTTTGGGCAAGCGAATCGTGTAATTCGTACGAAAGCCGATTTCTTTCCTGGATAATTGATAATTTGCTCGACTCGGCATCCAGCCGGGACTTGGCAATGGCCATGCCCAGGTGCTTGCCGATGCTG
>JBGMRM010000237.1:0-4218 GCA_048061415.1 Gammaproteobacteria bacterium
CCGGAAGTGACGAGGAATTGATATCGGCTGAACTCGACTTCGATAGCGTTCGCAAAGCGCGCTACCAGTTGCCGACCGTGCGTGACAGCAACGTCAGTCTCGTCCATCGCGAAACCAGCAGGTTAATCGAGAATCTCGGCGTTCCTGATTTTATCGGAGAACAAAGGTAAGACCCGTACGTTAAGAACAATGACAATTTAGCCAATTTCTCTCCGACTCTATCTATCACCCCTGGTTAGCAATGCCGCAACAGTAATATTGCCCGTTACATTTGCTGCTGTTAAAAACATATCCACAATCAGATCGACAGCGATCAGGATTCCTATTCCGGCCACAGGCAAGCCTAGAGAGTGATAGATTGGTGCCATAATCAATAGTCCGCTACTGGGGATCCCCGGTGAATAAAAACTCAGAAGACCAACGGCCATTACAATGATAACTAAATCTGTCGAACTAAGTTCTATACCGTACAAAAGCGCAATAAAGTAAGTGCCCGTTGTTCTTGCCAGAGGCGATGCAAATTTAAACAGAGAAACGGCAATGGGCAAAACCAGGCCAGATACATCTGGACTAATTTTGAGGGTGTTTGTCGCTGAATATGTTGCCGGTAGTGCAGCTACAGACGAACGGGTGCTAAATCCTATGACTTGTGCAGGTGCAACAGCTCGAATAAATGCAGCCAAGGGAATTCTACCAAACACAACTGCAACGGGGTAAAGCAACATTGTTAACAGGATAACGAGTCCGCAGGTAACGAGTACAAAAGTTCCCAGAATTGTTGCCGCTGAGATACCCATTTTTGCAGCTAGAGGAAAAACCAAAGCAAAAACACCAATCGGAGCAATCAACATGATCCATTCTATTAATACGAACATGGCATCTCTAAGGGCTACAAAGAAATCGATCATGACTCGCAACGCTTCCTCTTTGATCTTCAGCAGCGCCAAAGAAAATAAGCTGGTGAATATTAGAAGCGGTAACATAGCGCTATCTGAAGCTGCTTTTAAGGGGTTTGTTGGTATCAGATGAATGAACCAGTCTCGAAAAGGAGGCAGGTTCGGGATAGTCGATGCCGTTCCGGCACTTTCTCTTAAAGCCATAGCAACGGCCGGGTCGATTTCTATAAACGAAAGTAAGATGGGAGACAACATCAGGGTGTAAGTACAAGCAACGATGATCATAAAAATCATCAAACTAATCGTCTTACCACCAAGTTTGGCAACTAAGCCGCCTTTTTTGCTACCAGCGATCGAGGTAATCAAAAGCGATACAACCAGTGGTATAATCGTCATGCGAATTGCATTGACCCATAATGTTCCAAGAGGCTCTATCAATTCGGGTGCTGTTGGCAGTAGCTGACCGCCGTTTACCGAATGCATGGCACCGGCCAATAGGCCGATTCCCAAACCAATCAATATGCGTACAGAATTATCCATGGTTAATTCTCCCTAACCGGTACTGATAATTACTTCCAGTTCGCGCAAAAAATAAAGCACTTCATCGGTGGTGTTGTAATGACCAAGCGATACCCTAATACAGGCGGGCTGTCCAAGAGGGTCCAGGATATTGCCGGAAAAATAATCGGCTTTGCGCACGTGGGTTCGAATTCCCTTTGCATTCAATTTAGCCACCACTGATGCGCATGGCTTGTCTTCGATGATAAATGAGACCACGCCTTCTCGGCTGGGGTTATCAAGCCCGCCGATGACGAATACCTGTGGCATTAGACGCAGACCTGGCTGTTCATCGTTGCCATCAATCATTAGCTTTATCAACCCATGCTCGTGTTCATTGATGGCAACACCCGCTGCGACAATACGCGTTCTCCTATTTTCGGATTCGGTGAAATTCGAACCCAACCAGTCAAAGTATTCGACCACTTTTGACGTGCAGGCGAAAGCCGAGGTATCTCTTGTGCCGGTTTCCCAGAAATCATCCGGGGTGCCATCGAGGTGGTCGTGGGGCAACCGCGCCAACCGTGGCGATACCCACGCAAAACCGTAGTTGTGACGGGAGAATACCTTGTAGGCTGAAACTGCGTAACCATCGATATCATAGTCATCAACAGCCAGCCCCCCATGCGCTGCTTGCTGAATACCGTCGAGAATAATAATGCACTCGGGTGACACGGCGCGGATAGTTTGCACAATCGCAGTTACATCGACTGACATGCCAGTCACCGGGCTGATATGAATAATCGTAGCTACACGCGTTTCAGCATCGACAACCTGAGCGTAGGCCGCCGCATTCACCATAGCGCTATTGTCATCGTGCACCGCAGCGCGATATTCTTTCCCGGTTATTTCGGCCCAGCGCTTGCTCGCGCTAACTGTAGCTGGATGTTCAAAAGTACTGCCGACTATATTGCCTCCTGGAGTACCCAGTGCAGCGGCGCGTAACAGTCGAAATAATAACTCGGTACCACTTTCACCAATAAAAACCGGTCCATCAGCGACACCCAGAAAAACACGCATATTATCGCGCGCCTCGGCAATAATTCTAAGCAATTCATGCGAAGCCGGATTGTCCCGGCCCTGGTTGTCGGGAATTCCAGCGAGCTCACTATTGACCTCGACTACCGATTTCAGTGTTAACGACCCTCCTGCATTTTCGAAAAATATTCGAGGGCCCTGGTAGGGGCAGGTGTCGACGTGCAGAAACCGATCACGAATAGCTTCCATTATTGGCTGGCTAAACACTTTTTCCCCTTAGCAATATTCTGATTCCATTTTTCTACCTGCTTGCAGGAAGTTATAAGATTTGTAGAATTTAGTGTAACTTTTGTAATAACAAAGCAGCAAGGCTATGGAACTCGAGCTACGCAACGTTGGCGATTCCGTCGCTATGATCGTACCAAAGCATGTCTGGCAGAGCGGTCTGTCAATCGCCAATCTCCTCGAATTCCACAGATTGTCTCCTTGTTCCCATATTGGGAACATGCTAGCTTGTTTTTGTGAGGATTATTCCCGTCAGAACACTCCGCGATTTTTGGCAGAAAAGGAGCGATGCTGAGGGTCCTTTAAAAGCCTGGTATCAGGAAGTGAAATCGGCCGACTGGTCGGCACCTCACCAGGTAAAGGCAATGTATCGGAACGCGAGCATCATTGGAGACAATCGAGTCGTATTCAATATTTCTGGCAACAGGTACCGGTTAATAGTGAAGTTCAATTACCCATTTCGAATTGGTTACATTCGGTTCGTCGGAACACACGCCGAATACGATCGAATAAATTCTGAGGAAGTATGATGGTTATTCATCCCGTTAAGACAAAAAGCGATTATAAGAATGCATTGAAGCGCATCGATGCATTGATGGACGAATTACCAGGTAAGGATGGGGGCGATGAACTTGATATTCTCGCGACGTTGGTGGAATCCTATGAGAGCAGTCACTTTCCGATCGGTCTGCCGGATCCGGTCGAAGCGATTCTATTTCGTATGGAGCAAATGGGAATTGATCGCAAGGCATTGGAGCCATATCTTGGGGGGCGGAGCAGGGTATCCGAAGTCCTGAGTAGAAAAAGAACTCTATCGATGCGCCAGATTCGCAAACTGCACCATGGGCTTAACATACCGTTGGAGAATTTGGTCAGTGCAAGTTAGCCCATCAACCTGTCGGCGCTGCGCGCCTCGGTGTGAACCTCCGGCCCCTGCCTCCCGAAGGCAGTTCTCGCAGTATTTTGCTTTTATTATCGTAACGCGTTACAATAATGGCATGAAGAAGATAGCCGTCAATCGAGGCAGGCCGAGAAAAGAGCATGCCATGTCTGCGGCAGAACGAATGCGTGCCTATAGAAAACGTAAGCGCGATGCCGGTTTAACCAATGTGCGGCGGTGGGAACCGGCGGATGGCCCGGCTGCACCTCGCTATTCGGATCATCGAATTCTCGAGGCCCGGAGTTTGGCGATGCATTGCAGGATCGTGCAGAAAGTATCGCGAGATCGTCGCTTGCTGGAAAAGGCGAAAGTCAATCTCTCTCGCTGGAGTTCCAGGATTGACGGACCCAAGCAGCGGTATTTATTGGAATGGCAAGAGATTCTCGAAAAGCCGTGGCTGACGATCGCGGAGATCATGACAAGCATGAGCGAGGACGCAACCCGACTTCGTTCGTCTTCCCCGTTCGCGGGAGTCTTGAACGAGAAAGAAAGAGAGCAAATTTATGCAGCGTTCAGAGCTTGAACACATTATTCGCGCCAGTGGCGATGTTGCCCAGGATG
>JBGMRM010000238.1:0-4214 GCA_048061415.1 Gammaproteobacteria bacterium
TGTCTAGCCCCGATAGCCAGGACTGGACAGTGGGCGTTTTCTACATTCTAGAATGGACAATTTCAGGCCTGGCTATCTGTAGTTTTATTTTCAACCCTCAGCCCGCTCGCATCGGATTATTGGCGTGCGTGGTCCAGTTGGCATATTGATCCGATACGGGATCACCGGTGCGTGCATCGACTTCTCCGGGCGACAGTTGGCGCAAGGTTATGCAGTCCTCGACCGGGCAAACGCTAACGCACAAATTACAGCCCACACACTCTTCGTCGATGACTTCGAAATGGCGTGAACCATCTTTTTCCTGCGTAATGGCCTGATGCGAAGTATCTTCGCAGACAATATGACAACGACCGCATTTAATGCAACTATCCTGGTCAATCTGTGCTTTAACAATATAGTTGAGATCCAGATATTGCCAGTCGGTCACCTTATCAACCGCCTTGCCAACTATTTCATCAACAGATCTTATTCCCTTAGTGTCCATGAAATCGCTCAGTCCATCGATCATGTCATCGACAATTTTGAAACCATACGTCATCGCAGCGGTGCACACTTGCACGTTTCCCGCACCCAGGGCAATAAAATCCACCGCATCGCGCCAGGTGGTTATACCGCCAATACCCGATATGGGCAAGCCCCGTGTTTCCTCATCACGCGCTACCTCGGCGACCATATTCAGGGCGATCGGCTTTACCGCCGGACCGCAGTATCCACCGTGCGTGCCCTTGCCACCGGTTGATGGATTAATCGTAAAGGAATCCAGGTCGACCGAAATGATTGAGTTGATGGTATTAATCATCGAAACCGCATCGGCTCCACCGCTGTGTGCGGCACGTGCCGACTGACGAATATCCGTAATGTTGGGGGTCAGTTTGACGATTACAGGCATTGTCGAGTGTTGCTTGCACCAGCGGGTAACCATCTCCACGTATTCGGGCACCTGCCCAACGGCCGAACCCATGCCACGCTCAGACATTCCGTGCGGGCAGCCAAAATTGAGTTCTATGCCATCGGCGCCGGTATCCTCAACCCTGAGTAAAATATCCTTCCAGGCTTTTTCCTCACAGGGCACCATCAGCGACACGATCATCGCCCTGTCAGGCCAGTCTTTCTTGACTTCGGTGATCTCTCGAAGGTTGGTATCCAAAGGTCGATCGGTAATCAGTTCAATATTATTAAAGCCCATCAGGCGCCTGTCGCCGGAGTGCCAGGCGCCATAGCGTGGGCCATTGACGTTCACCAGTGGTGGTCCATCTTCACCGAGGGTTTTCCAGACCACACCACCCCAGCCCGCTTCAAACGCCCGGATCACGTTGTAAGCTTTATCGGTGGGTGGCGCCGATGCAAGCCAAAATGGATTCGGTGATTCGATACCGATGAAATTAGCCGTTAAATTTGCCATGTCCTAATCCTCCCTGCTTCAATTACGCAGGTATTCGTTGATCGATTTTGCGGCCAATTTCCCATCCTGAACCGCTGCGACAGTGAGGTCTTCGCCATCACAGACGCAATCCCCCCCCGCCCAGACACCGTCGAGAGAGGTTTTCCTGTCTGCATCGACGCGAATGCGTCCTTTATCCAGTTCGAGCGCGCTACTGGCCGAAGCGTCGAAAGTCTGGCCAATCGCCTTAAACAGCATATCAGCGGCCAGGCTAAAGTATTCACCGGTACCTTCCAGGCGACCATTTGCATTGCTGCGGGTACGCTCAAATTCAACCGCTCGAACCTGGCCATCGACGGTATCGAGTTTGTGCGGCTTTGCGTCGTAGCGAATTTTGACCCCCCTGACCTGGGTAAATTCCTGTTCCTCTTCACTGGCTTTCATCGCAGCCCTGGCGCGACGATAAAGCAGCGTCACTTCGTCTGCGCCTAATAGCCGAATCTGGGTGGCGATATCGATCGCCGTCATACCACCCCCGATCACCACGACTCGTCGGCCCACCGGTAATTCTGAAAAATTTTCACTCTGGCGTAAGCGTGCAATATAATCCACGGCATTCATCACGCCGTCCATATCTTCGTTGTCTACCCCCAGATTATTGACGCCACCAAGCCCCATACCGAGAAAAACCGCGTCGTAGTCTTGCTGCAAACTTGCGAGGTCGAAATCGTCGCCCAGGCGTTGACCGTAACGGATATCGATACCACCTATTGCAAGAATGTATTCAATTTCACGGCTGGCAAAGTGTTCGAGCATCTTGTAGGCAGCGAGGCCATACTCGTTAAGCCCACCGCTTTTTTCGCGTGCTTCGTAAATTGCGACCGAATGGCCCTGACGAGCCAGGCTGTGCGCACAGGATAAACCGGCAGGCCCTGCACCGACGATGGCCACACGTTTGCCCGTCTCTGGCCCGCGGGAAAAGAATTGTTTATCAACCACCATCGCAGCATCGGCGGCATGCCGCTGAAGCAGGCCGATACTCACCGGGCGCTGATCCTGCTCATTGCGCACACACGCCTCTTCACACAGGGTCTCGGTCGGGCATACCCGGGCGCAACTGCCGCCCATAATGTTTTCTTTGAGGATGAGACGAGCAGCGCCGATATTATTGCCCGCATTAATCATTCGAATAAAGCCCGCGACATCGATACCCGTGGGGCAGGCATTCGTGCAGGGCGCGTCGTAACAAAAATAACACCGGTCGGCTTCAACCAGGGCTGCCGTCGGGCCAAGCGGCGGATGCATGTCACTGAAGTTGCGCGCGTATTCGTCCGTACTCAGACGCGCGGCTTTTATATCCACCGTATCAGCGACAGCTTGTACTTCACTCATTTCGGCCTCCCAGGCTGATCTTATATAAAAATAAAAGTGCCAGGACTCCCGGCCCCGCCATCTACGCTCGCAACTCAAACAGTGCCTGCTTTCTCCAGTATCGCGCACAAAACAACATTCGCCCCGGCGGTGATCCACTCGGGTTTGACATCTTCTATTTCGTTATGGCTAATACCGTCGATACAGGGGATAAACACCATTGAAGTGGGCGCCACGCCAGCCAGATAACAGGCATCGTGCCCGGCGCCTGAGACTATTTCACGCGATGAATATCCATGTATTTCGCTACCTGCTCGCACCGCCGCCACACAGCTTTCATCGAAGGCGATCGGGGCATAATAGAAAATCTGTTCAAGCTCGCATTCGAGGCCGGTGCGGGAAACAATTTCATCGACCCCTGCACGCATGAGGCGATCCATTTTTTCTAATACGGCATCGTCCGGATGACGAAAGTCGATCGTCAAAGCCACGCGTCCGGGAATTACATTGCGCGAATTGGGATACACATCGAGCATGCCGACCGTCGCGCAGGCAAGCGGCGCCTTTTCCAGGCCGACCCGATTGACCAGCTGAACGATTTGCGCCGCACCCAACAATGCATCCTTACGCCGATTCATCGGTGTTGGTCCTGCGTGCGACTCGACCCCGGTCAGTGTCACTTCGTACCACCGTTGCCCCTGGGCATCGGTGACAATGCCAATCGTCTTATCTTCGGCTTCGAGGATAGGCCCCTGTTCAATATGCGCCTCAAAATAGGCGTGTACCTCGCGCCCACCGACTTCTTCATCCCCGGCATAACCGATACGCTGAAGTTCTTCGCCCATGGTCACGCCGTCGGGGTCGGATCGAGACAGGCCGTAATCGAGGTCGAATACGCCCCCGAATACACCCGATGCCACCATTGCGGGCGGAAAGCGAGACCCCTCTTCGTTGGTCCAGACGCAGGCTTCTATCGAATGACGGGTTTGAATATTCATATCGTTTAGCGAGCGGATTACTTCCAGCCCGGTCAGTACGCCGAATACGCCGTCAAAACGTCCGCCGGTTGGCTGCGTGTCGAGGTGGCTACCGATTAAAACGGCGGGTAGATCGGGATCGGCGCCTTCACGACGGGCGAAGATATTGCCCATTTTATCGACCTTGATCGAACAACCGGTTTCCTCACACCAGCGCACGAACAGGTCACGGCCCTCCTTATCGAGGTCGGTCAGCGCCAGACGACAGCAGCCGCCTTTTTCGGTGGCGCCGATTTTGGCCATCTGCATCAGGCTGTCCCAGAGGCGGTCTCCATTGACAGCTGGATTTGTCGCCGGTCCCATCTCGTCTGGAACTACTGCATCGATGTTTGTATTCACCTGGTTTTCTCCGTTTCTGTTTTCTGCTTCAGGGCCCGAGCCACAGGCCACGGGCCCACTGTTTTTATTCAGCCTGGTCTATCGCG
>JBGMRM010000239.1:0-4211 GCA_048061415.1 Gammaproteobacteria bacterium
GGCGTGTAAACTGGACCTATCAAAGATTAGGACCGCCAGGGCGCACGTGAGCCTGCTCAACCATATTACCGTCGATTATTATGGCAGTGAAGTGCCGATAGGACAGGCTGCCAACCTGACGGTGGAGGACGCGCGTACGCTTGCGGTCACCCCCTGGGACAAGGCGATGGTCGCGGTGATCGAAAAAGCAATACTGAGCTCGGATCTGGGGTTAAACCCATCGACCGCGGGCACGGTAATCCGGGTTCCCATGCCGCCCCTGACCGAAGAGCGACGTAAGGAGCTGGTCAAGGTCGTGCGCGAACTGGCCGAGAATGCGAGGGTAGCGGTACGCAATATACGAAGGGATGCCAATAACGATTTAAAAACTCTGCTGAACGATAAGGATATTTCCGAAGACGAAGACCATAGAGGGCATGAACTCGTGCAACAGGTAACCAACCAGTCTACCGAAGAGATCGAAACCCTGTTGCAGGGGAAAGAAAAAGAGTTGATGGAAATCTAGTTACCGGTGTGCCCAGGGTAGTTTCTGGCCGCCAGGCTGGTTCGCTGTCCTTCGCTGGTAGAGTATCAGGTCTATGATAAAAAAGTCGAACGAACAGGCGCCGATACCCAGGCATGTTTGCATCGTTATGGACGGTAATGGACGCTGGGCCAGAAAACGATTGATGCCTCGAAACTATGGGCATAGCAAAGGTGTTGAAACCACCAGGAAAGCGATCGAATATTTTGCCAGAGCCGGTGTCAGGCATTTAACCTTATTTGCATTTAGCAGTGAAAACTGGAACCGGCCACAGAAAGAGGTCGGAATGCTGATGGATCTGTTCCTTCAGTCACTCGAAAAAAACAGTGCGGAATTGCATGAAAAAGATATCCGTATTCGGTTCATCGGTGATCGGGATGCGTTTTCACCGGCGCTGCAAAAACAGATTAGTGAATCGGAGCAATTGACGGCGCATAACCAGTCGATGACCTTAAACGTGGCGGCCAATTATGGTGGTCAATGGGATATACTGAAAGCGGTCGAGTCGATAGCGGTAAAACTGCTTGGCAATGACTTGAGCATCGATCAGATCGATCAATCCGAACTGGAGTCTGGTTTATCACTTTCCGACTCTCCCGACCCGGATTTATTCATCCGTACCGGGGGCGAACAACGTATCAGTAATTTTATGCTTTGGCAGTTAGCTTACGCGGAACTTTATTTCACCGAGGTGTTATGGCCAGATTTTTCCGAACAGGAGATGCAGCATGCGCTCGATGCCTACGCGCAGCGCCAACGCCGTTACGGCAAAACCGCTGAACAGGTCGATCGAAAATGCTAAAGCAACGCGTCATTACCGCACTGATACTGGCATTCGTGTTTGTCGGCGCCATCCTGCTCGCCGACAGTCGCTGGGTTACGATATTATTTACCCTGGTATTATTAGCCGCTATTTTCGAATTATTCGCCCTGACGACCAAACCCGAGCAATCATTGGCTATAGCTGTTGCAACTTTATTGGCATTCGGGTTTTGGGTATTCAGTAATACAACCGGAATTCAAATCAATTTTTACCTGTCTTTCGCCGGTTTGCTGATCTGGGTATCTTTAGGGGGTTTTCTGCTGCGTTACCGGTTTTCCGGGCAATGGTCCCTGTTAACGCGCTGGTTTCACTTAATCCTCGGTTGCGCGGCCCTGTGGATATGCGTACAGGCCCTGGTATTTGTGCACCAGAATTTCGATCAGGGTGGCTGGATATTGCTCTATCTGCTCACGCTGGTCTGGGTGGCCGATATCGGTGCCTATTTCAGTGGTCGACGCTTTGGTCGACATAAACTCGCACCAGGCATTAGCCCCGGTAAAACCTGGGAAGGTGTCGCCGGAGGGCTCGCCTGTAATCTGGTATGGATGTTAATCGTTTATCGGCTGAGCGATGGCTGGGGCCTGGCATTATGGCAATTTATACTGGTTGGTCTTGCCACATCGGTTATATCGGTGGTCGGTGATCTCTACGAGAGTATTTTGAAGCGCGAGGCCGGGGCCAAGGATAGCGGGAAGCTGTTGCCGGGCCACGGTGGGGTGCTCGATCGTATCGATGGCGTGATCGCGGCCGCTCCCGTGTTCGTGAGCGGTTTATTTGCTGCGGGTGCGGTTTAAATGAAGCAGTTGACCGTGTTAGGCGCAACCGGGTCGATCGGGCAAAGCACGCTCGATGTTGTGGGCAGGCACCCAGACAGGTATTCAGTGTATGCCTTAACTGCCAATACCGGGGTCGAGCCATTGGCGGCATTATGCCAACGGCACAACCCGGTTTACGCGGTGATGGGCGATGTGCAAAGCGCGAGTCGACTCGAACAGCTATTAAAAAATAGCCCTACCCGCGTCATTGCCGGAGAACAGGCGCTGGTCGAGGTCGCCGGGGATAGTAGTGTGGATATCGTCATGGCCGCGATAGTCGGGTCTATCGGGCTATTGCCGACCCTGGCCGCCGTGCGGGCGGGCAAACGGGTATTGCTCGCTAATAAGGAGTCGCTGGTGATGGCGGGGGCCCTGTTCATGGACGAAGTTGCCCGACATGCGGCCGAGTTGATTCCGATCGATAGCGAGCATAATGCCATTTTCCAGTGCCTCCCAGATGGGTTTTCTGAAGGCCTGTCGAAAAAAGGCGTCACCCGGCTACTGCTCACCGGGTCTGGGGGCCCTTTTCGTGAACTCCCATTGGACGAATTTGACAGCATTACGCCTGCGCGGGCGATCGCGCATCCCAACTGGGATATGGGACCCAAGATTTCTGTCGATTCGGCGACCATGATGAACAAGGGGCTGGAGTTGATCGAAGCCTGCTGGCTATTCGGTATTAGCGAGGAAGATGTTGAAATTGTTTTGCATAAACAGAGTATCATCCATTCGATGGTTGCTTATAATGACGGCTCGGTTCTGGCGCAAATGGGTAATCCCGACATGCGCACGCCGATAGCCAATGCACTGGCATGGCCGGAAAGGATCAGCAGCGGTGTTGAACCATTGGATTTGATCAAGGTCAGTCAGTTAGACTTTCAGGAGGCCGACGAGACCCGATTCCCCTGCATCGCGTTGGCGCGTGAGTCGTTCCGGCAAGGTGGGACCAGTACCACGATATTGAATGCAGCGAATGAAGTTGCGGTAGATAGTTTTTTAAACCATAGAATTAAATTTGGCGATATTCCAACATTGATCGAAAATACTCTCCAAAACATAGATGCACATAGTGCCGATAGCCTCGATGTCATACTGGCCGATGATCGACGCGCCAGGGACTACCTGCAACACCAACTTGATCGCATCAGTGCGTGAGCTAGTCGGCTAACCATGGATATTACCTCTATTCTATTTAATCTCGCCGCCTTCATGGTCGCCATCGGAGTTTTGGTGACAGTGCACGAATTCGGTCATTTCTGGGTCGCGCGTAAAATGGGGGTTAAAGTCCTGAGATTTTCGGTCGGATTCGGCAAACCACTCTGGGTCAAAAAAGCCGGTGTCGACCAGACCGAGTATGTAATCGCCAGCATTCCGCTGGGTGGTTACGTAAAAATGCTCGATGAACGCGAGGGCGAGGTCGCTGAAAACGAACTCGATCGCGCCTTTAACCGCAAGAATGTGTGGCGGCGATTCGCTGTAGTCGCTGCCGGGCCGCTATTTAATTTCTTATTTGCGATCGTCACCTATTACCTGATTTACCTCTGGGGTGTCGCCGGAATCAAACCCGTTATCGGTGTAGTGACCAATCCCAGCCCTGCCTATAGTGCAGGGATTCGCGAGATGGATACGATTTTATCGGTCAATGGCACCAAAACGCCGAGTTGGGAAAAGGCGCGTTTTACCCTGCTCGAAGAATCGGTTCACAGCGAGGCTCTTATTCTCGAAGTGCAGGGAACAGATTTTCAAATCCGGCAGAAAACTATCGATATTAGTGGGATGGGTATTTTACAGGAAGAACAAATAGATTTAATTGGTGATCTCGGGCTGTCGGCCTGGCAGCCGGATATCCCACCAGTAATCGAATCGGTTCTGCCCGATGGGGCCGCAGCGGCAGCGGGTGTGTTAGCCGGGGACCAGATTGTCTCGCTCGATGGCCAAAGTATTAACAATGTAAGCGACTGGGTGGAAACGATTCGCGCGAATCCCGAAAAAGATCTTTCCCTTGTAGTACTGCGTGATCAGGCCAGGGTGAATCTGCTCCTGACTCCAG
>JBGMRM010000240.1:0-4201 GCA_048061415.1 Gammaproteobacteria bacterium
AGTGGTTCCAGTGCGCGCGACGGCCCAGGTGCGTGAGCTGGATCATGATTTTGGTTTCGTGCTGATGACAGGCGTCGGCCAGCTCCCTCATCCAGGGAACCACTTCATCTTTATAAGCCATTATGTTGCCAAATGCGGGTGGGCTGTCTCGGGATACCAGCGCCGAACCCGCGGTCATGGTCAAAGCCACGCCCGCTTTGGCTCGTGCTTCGTGATACAACCGATAGCGCTGTTTGGGCATGCCATCTTCGGTGTAGGCGGGCTCGTGCGAGGTAATCATTAAGCGGTTACGCAGCCTGAGATGTTTTAACTGAAACGGCTGGAGTAGAGGGTCGCTAGTCGCCATGATGCCACCGGGTGCTTGGGTTTTGTTCCGCCTGAAAGCGGGTGAGGGCGATACCGCTGAGGATGGTTGCGAGCGCCAGAATACTATGCCATTCGACCGGCTCAGACAGGATCATCGCGCCGGCAAAAAAAGCGACCACCGGGATCAGATAATTGATCGTCGATAAAAATGTAGGCCCGGCGCGCTCGATCACCGCAAACAGGATGATGGTGGCGATTCCGGTCGGGCCTATGCCGAGCCAGATCAGGGAGTTGATCGATTTCAGGCTCATGCCCGAGCTATCGTACGGTGCAAGGAAATACCAGATCGGCAGCATCGTGATACTGGCGGCGATCATCACCCCCGTTCCACCCACCAATGGGCCGAAACGCGGTAAGCGACGCACCAGGATGGTATTGACCGCATAGCTGGTGGCGGCGATAAAAATAGCGATGCCGCTAAACATGGCGCGGCTTCCCCCTTCGAAGACGGGCCCCAGTAAAATCGTCACACCGGTGATACCCATCGCGAAACCGACGATTTTATAACGCGTCAAATTTTCACCTTCGACAAAGTAATGCGCGAGCAGCATGGTCATCAACGGCATGATCGCCATGATCATTCCAGCGGTGCCTGAGTTCACCGATTGCTGGCCCCAGGAAATCAGGAAAAACGGTAGCAGGTTACCCATAAAACCCATCAACAGAAAAGCGAGGCAGGCGTTTAGCGTCATCGGGATGCGGTGGCCGCGTATCAACATGACGCTCAATAGAACGATAGCTGCCAGCACCACCCTGAAAAAAACCAGCGATAGCGGGTCGATGGTTTCGACCGAGATCGCGATAAACACGAACGAGGTGCCCCACAGCAGTACCAGGCTCATCAATAGCAACCAGTTGATCAGTGAGGTTCTGATATCCAATGGCTATTTCTGGAGTTCGGCCAGGTTGCGGTACAGATCGAGTGCTTCGGGGTTGGCCAGCGAATGGATATTCTTCACCGGTCGATCATGCACCACCTCGCGCACCGCGAGTTCGACGATCTTGCCCGATTTGGTGCGCGGTATTTCACCGACCTGGATGACTTTGGCGGGTACGTGCCGGGGTGTGCATTTTTCGCGCACCGTTTTCTTGATCTTATCGATTAATCCATCATCGAGCCGACCCCCGGGTTTCAGCACCACGAACAGCACGACGCGTACGTCCGAGCCCCAATCCTGTCCGATCACGATAGTTTCGAGAACTTCTTCCAGCTGCTCGACGTGACGGTAGATTTCCGCGGTGCCGATGCGCACCCCGCCGGGGTTGAGCGTTGCATCGGAGCGGCCATAAATGACGACGCCACCGTGCTCGGTGAGCATCACATAGTCGCCGTGATGCCAGACATTTTGGTACGCGGCGAAGTAGGCATCGTGGTATTTTTCGCCGTTGTCGTCGGCCCAGAAATAAACCGGCTGGCTGGGAAAGGTCTGGGTGCACACCAACTCGCCTTTTTGATTTATCACCGCATGCCCATTTTCATCGAATACCTCGACCGCCATACCGAGACCCCGGCACTGGCTCTCGCCGCGATAGACCGGCAGGATCGGGCAACCGAGAACGAAACAGGAAATGATATCGGTGCCGCCGGAAATGGACGAGAGGCAGACATCCTTCTTGATCGCGCGATAAACATAGTCGAAGCTTTCCGGCGCGAGTACCGATCCGGTCGAACAAAGTGTGCGCAACGCCGATAAATCATACTGCTTGCCGGGGGCGAGGTTATCCTTCTTCAGCGAATCGATATACTTGGCCGAGGTGCCAAACAGGGTGAAATCGACGGCTTCGGCATAATCCCACAGCACATTGCTGTCGGGGTAAAACGGCGAGCCATCGTACAATACCAGCGACGCCTTGCAGGCTAACGCACTGACCAGCCAGTTCCACATCATCCAGCCGCAGGTGGTGAAGAAAAACACGCGATCGCCGGGTCGAATATCGCAATGCAGCATTTGCTCTTTTAAATGCTGCAATAAAGCACCACCGACCTTGTGCGTGATACATTTCGGTTTCCCGGTGGTGCCCGAGGTATAGAGCACATAGAGCGGGTCGTTAAAACGCCGGGGTACGAACTCGATATTGCCGACCGGGTTGGCGACGATTTCAGCCCAGTCGATGGCCACTGGTATGGGTTCAAACCCGGCCAGATTGACCTGCACGACTTTTTCGACGCTCGGCAGCCTGGTACAAATATTGGTCAGCCTGTCGGAGAGGTCGATTTTTTTACCGTTATAAAAATAGCCGTCGGCGCTGAAAAGAAACCGTGGCTCGGTCTGGCCGAATCGATCGACCACGCTTTCCTCGCCGAAGTCGGGCGAGGTGGAAGTCCAGATTGCCCCGAGGCTGGTGGCGGCGAGCATGGCCACCACGGTTTCAGGCATATTGGGCATGTAGGCCGCAACCCGGTCGCCTGCTTCGAGACCGTTTTGGCGCAACCAGTGGGCGACGCTTGCGACCTGCTGGTAAAGCTCACGCCAGGTCAGGCTTCGGTCAACCTGGTCTTCCGCGCGAAAGTAAATCGCAATTTCACTGCTTTTCCTGCGTAACAGGTTTTCGGCAAAATTAAGGGTCGCGTCAGGAAACCACTGGGCTTTTTCTATATCGTCCCCATCGACCAGAATGCGCTTGCCCCTGTCACCGATCACATCGCAAAAGTCCCACAGCGTCGACCAGAAATTTTCTTTTTCGTCGATCGACCACCGGTAGAGGGCGTCGTAGTCGGAAAATGACTTCTGGTGTTGCCGGTTCACCTCGGCCATGAAGCGTGTCATATTAGCCTTATCTATGAGGTTTTTATGCGGTTGCCACAGGGGTAAGGGTCGATTCATAGGGTTTTCGTCGAATAGGGAGCGATTTAAGCGCGTTATTCTACGCTGGAATCAAACCGCAGAACATGGCTTGATTAAACTTTTATGCGACCCACCAGGGGGTCATGATTGACTATCGATCTAGATTTAGGAATTATTCGATATGCCCCAGTTTTAGCATCGCCAAAGATAGAGGAGGTCTGTTAAATGGGTAAAAATTCCGGCATTCCCACGCGTGATTTTATCGGTTACCGCGACCAGTACCCGCGCAAAGTGTGGCCAAACGAAGCACGTATCGCAGTCAACTTCTGTATCAATTACGAGGAAGGGGGAGAGCTTTGTATTCTCAACGGAGACGATTGCTCCGAAGTGAGGCTCTCCGATGTCTCGGTCATAGTTCGTACTGGACAGCGCGATTTGAATATCGAATCGAGCTACGAATATGGGTCGCGCGTGGGTTACTGGCGGCTACTATGCCGGGCTACCCTCGATGAATACCCGTCGTCTGGTTGTCGAAGCGGGTAACTTTTTATTTGATTCCGACGTATACAACGATGACCTGCCTTACTGGTCAGCCGATTATCCCGGCCTGTTGCTGGTACCCTATTCGCTGGATACCAATGATTCCCGTTTTGGCCGAGGCCAGGCCGGGTATCAGATCGGTGACGAATTCGTCACCTATATTAAGGATTCGTTCGATACGCTCTATGCAGAGGGAGAAACCCATCCAAAAATGATGACCATCGGCCTGCACGCCCGGCTAACCGGCCGACCCGGCCGTATCGGCGCCCTGCATCGGATCCTCGATTATATGCGGGGGCACGATCGGGTGTGGATTGCGCGTCGCAGCGATATCGCGCTGCACTGGCAGGAAAATTATGCCGATGAGCGCGCGACAGGATAAACAGTGTCGGTTGTGATAAGTAACGAACCCTCATATCGTTTTTCTGACGGTAACTAGTCAGATACAGCGCGGCAAATCACCAGCCACCAAAAGCTACCCCACTTCACTCTGTAGATTTTGGTGGTCT
>JBGMRM010000241.1:0-4196 GCA_048061415.1 Gammaproteobacteria bacterium
AATCGATACGACAGTATTCTGGACACCATCGGCAATACGCCGGCGGTGCGTATCAATAACCTCGGCCCGAGGCATGTCAATATCTATGTCAAGGTCGAATCGTTTAACCCGATGGGGTCGGTCAAGGACAGGCTCGCGCTCGGCGTAATCGAAGACGCCGAGGCCCGGGGCGAGTTAAAACCGGGGCAAACCGTGATCGAAGGCACCAGCGGCAATACCGGCATCGGCCTCGCAATGGTCTGTGCGCAAAAAGGTTATCCACTGGTCGTGGTGATGGCGGAGAATTTCAGCCTCGAACGCCGCCGGATATTGCGCTTCCTCGGCGCCAAAGTGGTCTTGACGCCGGCCTCGGAGATGGGTTCCGGCATGGTGAAAAAGGTCGACGAACTGGTAGCAGCAAATGGTTGGTGGCCGGCGCGTCAATTCGAAAACCCGGCGAATGCGGACATACATGCGCGCACTACCGCAGTCGAAATTCTTCAGGACTTCGAGGATGTAACACTCGACTACTGGGTCAGCGGTTTTGGAACCGGTGGCACGATTAACGGTGTATCGCGGGTACTAAAGGAAAAGAGTCCAAAGACCAGAGTAATGGTCTGCGAACCAGATAATTCACAGACGCTGGGCAGTGATATTCCTCAACCCCGCAATGCCGATGGTTCGCATAGTCAGAGTCACCCGAACTTCAGGCCACACCTGATGCAAGGCTGGTCACCCGACTTCATCCCAGTACTGGCCGAGCAGGTCACCGACGCCAATCATATAGACGGCTTTCTTCCAATCGACGGCAATTTTGCGATTCAGTGTTCCAAGGACCTGGCACAAAAGGAAGGCATCTTTGTCGGCACCAGTTCGGGTGCTACCTTTGCAGGTGCATTAAAAATTGCGGAATCGGCCCCCGAAGGAACTAATATTTTATGCATGTTGCCCGATACCGGCGAACGTTACCTGTCCACGCCCCTGTTTGATGATATTGGTACGGAAATGACCGAAGAAGAGTTTGCAATATCGTGCTCTACACCTGCCTGTCGTTTCGATGTCACGGAGCCTGAGGTCGAGGAATCCGAAGTGGAAGAGGTTGAGGTGGCAGGTGAGGTAGAGTTGGATGCGGAGGCTATAAGCGAGGTAGATACGGTATTGAGAGAAAATGCCGACAAGATGGTGATGTTTTCACTGGAGTGGTGTGAGTTTTGCTGGTCGGTACGCAAGATGATGAATGAGTGCGAAATACCTTATGTCACAGTCGATCTGGATTCGGTTGCCTACCAGGAAAACGATCGTGGTGGAAAGATACTGGAAGTACTGAGGCAGAGAAATGACTGGCCCACCACCCCTCAAATATATGTCGGTGGCGAGTTTATCGGTGGCGCCACTGACTTATTTGACGTAGGCAAGACTGGAGAACTGGAAGAAAAATTGCAGGCCCGCAATATCCCCTTCAACGAATCGATCAAGCGAGATCCGTATAGCTTTTTGCCCAACTGGTTGCACCCGCGTTAAGAGGAGGATAATTTGGGTCGCCAGCAATTTAATTCTCCCCTCTCCCTGACCCTCTCGGCTCGGGTTCCGAACTTCGTTCTACCTCCGGTTCGCCGGATCGCTCCCTCCCTGGAGTCGTCCCCAGGGGAGAGGGAGTATTCCGGGTAACCGAGATGAAAAAGTTATTATTTTTCTTTGCAGCAGGGTGTGTCGGTGGCCTCGCCTATGGCCTGAGCGTATGGATTCTTGGACGCTCCGGTATCACATCGGCCTTTGGCGTTTCGATCCACGCATCGCTGACGCCAGCCTGGTTCTACCCTCGTATCGTATGGGGTGGTATCTGGGGGATGCTTTTTATCCTCTCGATATCGAATTCCAGCCTGCTATGGAAGGGTACGGTCCTGAGCCTGATTCCGAGCGCGGTTCAGTTATTCGTCGTTTACCCGCTGATAGATAACAGGGGTATAGCCGGGTTTGAGCTCGGGCTATTGACGCCTTTACTGGTATTGTTTTTCAACTGGGTGTGGGGCGTTGCGACAGCACTGACTATTAAGATTGCCGACTAATCGTCGAAATTCACCAGTTTGCCTATGAATGTTTCAACAACCGGCATTATTCTCAATACCGAGAATTACCACGCCTGCGTCGAATTCTATCAAACCCTATTCGACCTGAAAATCCTGTTTCAAAAAAACGATGGAGATTTCAGGCTTACCTGTTTCGAATTTGGCGGCGCCTATCTGATGGTCGAAACGGGTGGCGTGGCAGTCAGTCACGGCAAGGCCATTTCGCAAAGCGCCGCAAAATTAAGGTTTAACGTCGAAGATATAGGCGCAGCATTACGGCGATTAAAGAAATATGGCATCGATACTGAAATAATCAGCAATGACTGGGGCGATACGATCGATTTTCACGATCCTGACGGCAACCGGATAGGGTTCAGAGACGAAGTAACCTATATCGAGCAGGTTAAAAGTGGCGAGGGTAGCTGTTAATGCAGATATGGGTAGACGCCGACGCCTGTCCGGTGGTGATCAAGGACATCCTGTTCAAAGCTGCGCGGCGAACCGGAGTGCAGACCACGTTGGTGGCCAATCAACCGGTGAGTATGGTGTCGTCGCCGAATATCGATTTCATTCGGGTAAGCTCGGGGTTTGACGTTGCCGACAATGAAATAGTTCGAAGGCTGGAAGCGGGCGACCTGGTGATCACCAGCGATATTCCGCTGGCAGCAGAAGTGATCGAAAAAGGCGCTCTCGCGCTTAGCCCTCGCGGTGAAATGTATACCCCGGAAAACGTTAAATCGCGCCTCAACATGCGCGACTTTTTAGACTCACTACGATCGAGCGGAATCAATACCGGCGGTCCACCGGCGCTAAGCCAGAGTGATCGTCAGGCCTTTGCAAATCAACTTGACCGCTGGCTAAGCAAAAATACAGTAAAATAATCAACTGCAGCAAATTCCCGGAGGCTTGAGTTCATTAAAGATGCCCTAATCTTGATTCCAGGGTAAAAACTTTGTAGGTTTCGTGTATCTCAGTGCCTGACTATTAGCCCGGACAATTCGATGTTAAACATGCAGTTCGACCAGACCGTCGTAATCGATACCAACCAGCAGGAATGGGAAGCGAGCCCTGAGCCTGGGGTTTGGCGTAAGCCGCTGGCGCGCGAAGCGGCCGAACACGGCCACACTACCAGCCTGGTTCGATTCGACCCAGACTCGTCTTTTTCAGAGCATCCCCACCCCCGGGGTGAAGAAATACTGGTACTCGATGGCGTGTTTTCGGATGAACGCGGGGACTACGAAGCCGGGTCTTATCTGCGCAATCCACCGGGTTCCAGGCATAGCCCGTTTAGCAGGCCAGGCTGCGTGCTACTGGTCAAGCTCGACCAGTTTGACCCCGATGACACCGAATCGGTTCGTATCGACACCAACAGCACCGCCTGGATGCCGGGCGAATCCAAACTGGAATTGATGCCCTTACACGACTTTAACCACGAGAGCGTCGCGTTGATGAAATGGCCGGCCAACACCAAGTTTTTGCCGCACAGGCATTTTGGCGGTGAGGAAGTGTACGTGCTTAAGGGAACCCTGGAGGATGAATACGGTCATTATCCAGCGGGTACCTGGATTCGAAGCCCGCACAATAGCGAGCACTGCCCCTACGTCGAGGGTGAAGCTATGATCTGGATCAAGACGGGCCATTTACTGCCCTGAGCCAGGCCGGCCTCGTGTTACAATAATGTTAGCCCGTATAAATATTGATCTGAGAAGAGGCAATCTTTGTCACAACAAGAAATACTTCAATTAAAACAATACATTAGTGAAAAAATAATCGGGCAGAAGGGTTTAATCGAACGCTTGCTGATCGCGATCCTGGCCGATGGTCACCTGCTCGTAGAAGGCGCGCCGGGGTTGGCGAAGACGCGCGCGATCAGGGTAATCGGCGAAGGCATCGACGCCGATTTTCATCGAATTCAATTTACCCCGGATTTATTGCCTGCCGATCTGACCGGCACCGAAATTTACCGGCCGCAGGATGGTAGCTTCAAATTTCAACGGGGCCCGCTGTTCCATAACCTGATACTCGCGGACGAAATTAATCGCGCGCCGGCGAAGGTTCAGTCGGCTCTACTCGAAGCGATGGCAGAGCGCCAGATCACGGTCGGGGACGAGACTTACCTGTTGCCCGATGTGTTCCTCGTCATGGCGACAC
>JBGMRM010000242.1:0-4182 GCA_048061415.1 Gammaproteobacteria bacterium
ATGCGCTGCTCGGGGAAAAAATCAGTATCACCGCGCATCGACCGCAAACGACCCGGCACCAGATATTGGGAATAAAAACCACCGACGCTTACCAATGTATTTTCGTCGATACACCTGGCCTGCACGATGACAATCATAAGGCAATCCATCGTTATATGAATCGAGCGGCTGCCAGCATGTTTTTCGATGCCGACCTGATTTGCGTGCTGCTTGACGTGAAGCGCTTTAATTCAGACGATGAAAAAATTCTGCACCGGGTTAGAGAATTCGACAGGGTCATGGTGGTTCTGAATAAAATTGACCAGCTAGGAAAAGAAGCCTGCCTGCCGGTGATGAAGCAAATTGCCGAGGTCGCTCCGGGGCGCGAAATAGTACCGGTATCCGCTTTGCGGGGTGACAATCTCGATCGGCTCGAAGCCCTGGTTGTCAGCCAGTTGCCACCGGGTGTAGCACAGTTTCCGAATGATCAGATTACCGACAAGTCGATGCGGTTCATCGCTGCAGAAATAATCCGCGAAAAACTGTTCAGGGCGCTGAAACAGGAATTACCTTACTCGATTACGGTCAATATCGATCACTATAAGGAAGAGGCCGATTTAACGCGTATTTCTGCCACCATATGGGTTGAACGGAGTTCGCAAAAAGGAATCGTGATCGGAAAAAATGGTAGCCTGCTGAAAAAAATTGGCATCCTGGCGCGCGAAGATATAGAGCGTCGGGTCGACAACCGGGTTTATCTGCAGCTTTGGGTTAAGATACGCGAAGACTGGGCCGACGACGAAAAAGCACTGGCTGCGTTTGGTTATTCGGATGCAAACCAGAGTCACTGACCAACCGGCTTACCTTTTACATCGACGTGACTGGAAAAACACCAGTATTATCCTTGATATACTCACGCTGGATTTCGGGCGCATCAGCGTGCTCGCCAAAGCCGGCAGGAAAAGCAGGTCGAAGTCTCTCTACCAGCCATTTTGCCGGCTCTCGCTTAGCTGGACCGGGCGTAGCGAGCTTAAAACACTGGTCGGAATCGATGGGTCTGAAATTCGAATAGACGAGCAACATTATCTGCCATTACTCTATATTAACGAATTGCTATGCGCTTACCTGCCCTGGCAGGAAGCTATGCCCGATTTGTTTCAACTCTACGATGAATTGTTGGGCCGTTTTGACCTGTGCCCCGATGAAAGACACCTGAGAGAGTTCGAGCGCTCTGCAATGACATTACTTGGATACATGCCCAACACCGCGATTGATTCGAGAAGCGGAAAGCCGATAGAGGCAGGTGGACATTACCAGTTTCTGGCGACGGAGGGTTTCGCCCTCGTGGGCGAGGCCGAAGCGAATATAGTCAGTGGCAGGACAATCATTGCCTGGAATCAGAGGCAGTACGATAACAAACAGGTATCGTCTATGGCCAAAATCGTGATGCGCAGCATTATTGACTTTAACTTGCATGGAAAAAGGCTAAAATCCCGCGATATCTACCAGCAGATTAAGAGCCGTATATGACCAGACCCATCACTTTAGGTGTCAACATCGACCACGTAGCAACCCTGCGCCAGGCGAGGGGTACGCGCTACCCGGACCCGGTTTACGCGGCGCAAATAGCCGAACAGTCGGGCGCCGATTCTATTACCTTTCACTTACGCGAGGATCGTCGCCATATCCAGCAACGCGATGCACTGCTGTTGAAACAGGTGGTGCAGACGAAGCTGAACCTGGAAATTGCGGTTATTCCGGAGATGCTGGATTTTGCCTGCGAACTTAAAGCGGAAGACGTGTGTTTGGTGCCCGAAAAGCGTGAAGAACTGACGACCGAAGGCGGCCTGGATGTCGCAGGACAGGTAGAATCAATTAAGGCAGCGTGCCATCGCCTGGCAGGGGTTGGTACCCGTGTTTCCCCCTTTATCGATGCCAGTATCGAGCAAATCGATGCGGTTCTCGAATGTGGCGCACCCTGTATCGAAATTCACACGGGACATTATGCCGATGCACGTGGAGCTGAGCAGCTACAGAGGCTGGATGAAATCAATGAAATGATCGCTTATGCTCATGCCAAAGGCTTACAGGTGAATGCCGGGCATGGGCTAAATTACCACAATGTTCTGCCAATTGCGGCTAATCTACTGGTGAGCGAGCTGAATATCGGTCACGCGATTATTGCCGATGCCGTATTTAATGGCCTCGCTCATTCGATTCGTGAAATGAAGCGCCTGATGGTCGAAGCCAGGGACGCTACGTTCAAGTCATGACCGATCATTTTGCATCCCAATATGGTTCGCCCAGACTTGATCAGAGGCTCCCGAGGACATGATCGTCGGGATTGGTGTCGATATCGCTGAAACCATACGGTTTGAAAAACTCTACGCCAGGTTCGGCGACCGTGTCGCGCGCCGGCTTTTGACCGATCATGAAATCAACGAGTTTGCTAATCGCAACCGTCCGGCTTCTTTTCTCGCCACCCGGTTTGCCGCCAAAGAAGCCGCCGCGAAGGCCCTGGGTACCGGATTTGGTGAAGAGGTCGGGTATAAAAGTATCGAAGTTGGCAATGACCACAATGGTAAACCGCTACTTCGATTTTTTAAACAGGCTACTGTTCTTGCCGAACAAAAGCAGGTCGGCAACGTGCTGGTGTCGATATCGGATGAAAAACATTACGTCGTCGCCATGGTCGTGCTGGAAACCTAGTCAGTCGTTCCCCCCGCCTGTTGCAGGTATCGCTCGGCCTCTTCGGCAACCAGTCCGAGTTCTGTAACCATGGCCTGAATTGCTTCTTCTGCGAGTGCGGCGTGGGGGGTGCTGGACAGTTGTTGTTGCAGGCTCACTACCTGCTGTCTTAACCGGGGCAGGCTTGCATAGCAGGTAATACCATGTATTTTATGGACGATCGCCGAAATTTTATCATAGTCGAGCCGCTGTACGGCGCTTAGCAGCTGTTGCTGATGGTCGGGTACCTCTAGCAGTAAAATACCGAAAATTTGCTGCAGAAGAGACTCGTTATCCGCTGCCAGAGCCAGGGATTTTTCGAAATCTACCGATTCGGCCTGCGCAGACTGTGGCTCGGGGTAATCGTCTTTGGGAATACTACTCCGGCGTTTTACCGAGCCTTGCAGTAGACCATGGAACTCAGCTTCGTCGATCGGTTTGCCCAGGTAATAGTCGAATCCCATATCCAGCAGCCTTTCGGATTCCTGCGGCAGGATATTAGCAGTTAGCGCAACGACTGGTGCCGGGTCTTCCGGTTTTTCCTCGCGCATCATTTTTAACAGCGTCGGGCCGTCGATATCGGGCATTTGTATATCGAGAATAATCAGGTCGAAAGTGCGTGCACGGTATAAGGTCATCGCTTTCTCTGCATGGGTGGCCTCAGTGACCTGGTGACCCCACAGGCGAATTAATTCGCTTCCGAGTTTCAGGTTGATATCGTTGTCGTCCACCAGCAATATCTGTTTTGGTTTTTCGTCCTGGACGGGCGGGACATCGCGAGGCTGCTCCTGCTCTGCCGCGACGTCAGACGGGTCTAAAATGGCCTGCAAATTACTGCTGGTATTGATGACGGAGACGAATTCGAATTCATGGTTGATGGAACTGGGTACCATAGTTTGATCGTAATGCATCGTTATTACTCGGACCGAGTCGAGTAATGCATCGTCAATAATTTCAATCAGGTCGAAAGTAATATGGCGTAGGTCAAATACGGCGAAATCGATATGCTTCCTGTTTTGCAATATGCGCTCCCGGATTTGATCTATCGAAAAACTGCTGTCGAGCAGTACGGGCTCGGCCGCAATCCCGGCGCGTTCGAACAGTGTCTGGATTTCCTGCAAGCAGTTTTTTCGAAAGGCGAAAATCAGCGCAGAGTGGGTAAATTTTTCGGGTTCTGTTGAGTCGAAACTATTGCTCAGTGGAAGCGGTATACGTACGGTAAATGTCGAACCCTTGCCAAATTCGCTTTCGATAGAAATCTCGCCCCCCATCAAAGTGACCAGGTTTTTGCTGATAACCAGCCCCAGCCCGGTGCCGCTGAAGCGTCTGTTGGCTGCGGTTTCGACCTGGCTAAAAGCCTTGAAAAGACTTTGCTGATTTTCATCTGAAATACCTATGCCGGTATCTTCAACCGAGATTTCAAACCAGGTTTCATCCTGGTCCTGTTGTTCCGCGGAAACCCTGATAACAACACTA
>JBGMRM010000243.1:0-4179 GCA_048061415.1 Gammaproteobacteria bacterium
TTCGACGCCGGTCGGGCATTCACGCCTGCACCCCTTACAGCTGATGCACAGATCCATGGTGTCATACATCGCGTCGGAAATTAGCGCATCGGGGCCCAGTTGGCCACTGATAGCCAGACGCAGGGTATTGGCCCGACCGCGCGTTAAATGTTGTTCATCACCGGTGACACGATAGGAAGGACACATCACGCCGGCGTCCGCCTTGCGACAGGCGCCGTTGTTATTGCACATCTCGACGGCGGAACCAAACCCGCCCCATTCCGACCAGTCCAGTGCCGTTTCCATCGGTGCTACCTGGTAATCCGGGTCGTAGCGGAACAGCGACCGGTCGTCCATGCGCTGCGCATGCACAATCTTGCCTGGATTGAGTATCCCCGCGGGATCAAAGGCATCTTTGACTGCCTCGAAGGCGCGCACCATACGTGGCCCGAACATGCGCTCATGAAATTCTGATCGCGCCAAACCGTCACCGTGTTCACCCGAATGCGAACCCTTGTACTGTTGAACGATATCGAGTGTCTCTTCCATAATGGCGCGCATTTTTTTAGCACCGCTCGCGTCCTTCATGTTGAGAATCGGGCGCACATGCAAACAACCTACCGAGGCGTGGGCGTACCAGGTACCGGTGGTGCCGTATTTCTCAAACACCCGGGTCAGCCGGTCGGTGTATTCGGCAAGGTCTTCCAGCTGCACCGCACAGTCTTCGATGAAGGATACCGGCTTGCCATCACCCTTCATCGACATCATGATGTTGAGCCCGGACTTGCGCACGTCCCATACCGCTGCCTGGAAATCGGTATCGAGCGCCTCGACTACCGCGCCGCTAAAACCGAGGTCGGCCATCAGCTCGACCAGCTGCCTGAGTTTGCCCAGTTGTTGATTGCGATCGTCACCGCTAAACTCCACCAGCAACAGCGCGTCCGGCTCACCCTGAACGAAACGATCCACGGTGGCACGGAACATTGGAATTTCACGCGCTAAATCGATCATCGTGCGGTCGATTAACTCCACCGCACTGGGATCGAGTTTGACAATATGCTGGGTCGAATCCATCGCCTGATGAAAGGTAGGGAAATGGCACACACCCAATACTTTTTGGCGGGGAATGGGTTGCAGCTCCAGCCGGAGGCGGGTGAAAAAGGCGAGGGTACCCTCCGAACCCACCAGCAAACGCGCGAAGTTGGCCGTATCGGCGCGGGCGAGTTCATCGATGTTATAGCCGCCGACGCGCCTTAATAGCGGGGGAAACCGGAGCGCAATTTCTTCCGCCTCGCGTCGACCCAGTTCGGTCATTTTTCGCACCAGTTCAGCGCAGGAACCGTCCCGCGTAGTGTGGGCCAAATCGGCAAAGTGCGCGGCGCTGCTGTCTGCCAGAATGGCATCGATAGCCTGGACATTGTGCACCATATTACCGTAACGAATGGAGCGGGCCCCACAACTATTGTTGCCGGCCATACCACCGATTGTTGCGCGATTACCGGTTGATACATCGACCGGGAAGAAGAGGCCGTGCGGCTTTAAGTATTTGTTGAGCTGATCCAGTACCATCCCGGGTTCGACACAAATAGAACCTGACTCCGGGTCAAACCCCCTGACCTGGTTCAAATTTTTGCTGGTGTCGATCACCAGGGCCGTACCTACCGTCTGCCCAATTTGGGAAGTGCCGCCACCGCGCGGCAATATCGGAATAGCTTCGTCAGCGGCAATTTGCATGGCGCGCACTATGTCCTGCTCATTGCGCGGCACCACGACGCCAATCGGTTCGATCTGGTAAATCGAGGCATCGGTGCTGTAACGCCCGCGGCTGAAGGCATCAAATATAACCTCTCCCTCCAGTTCATTTCGTAGCCGGGCAGCCAAAGCGCTGTCGCCAATGCGCGATTTATGGGAAGTAGAATTGTGAAGCAGCATAATATTTGCAGCCAGCGGAAGAACCCTTTAATCAGGACAGTAGAGTATAAATTATGGGCGAAAAATGGTTAGCGATAAAGTTTAATCTAGCCAATCAATAGGCTAATCAGGACTCAGTAACCCGGGGGCTTGCGCAACTCGACTAGCTAAGGCAGGATTGTTACCTGTTGAAAGATACTTACCAGATATCTCACATCGATAGATCGCCAGGAGGTCATTATGCCGGCACTAGCAGGACGTCACTTTCTTCAAATTCCAGGACCCACCAATGTACCCGACCGGGTGCTACGGTCGATGGCCAGGCCGACGATAGATCACCGCGGTCCCGAATTTGCGCAACTTACGCTTGAAATTCTGAAGGGTTTAAAACAGGTTTTTAAGACCTCGGCCGATGTGGTTATTTATCCAGCATCGGGCACCGGCGCCTGGGAAGCAGCCCTGGTCAACACTTTGTCTGCGGGAGATAAGGTGCTGATGTTCGAGACGGGTCATTTCGCCACCCTGTGGCAGGGCATCGCGCATGATCTTGGTCTCGAAGTCGAATTTGTAGCAGGTGACTGGCGTCATGGTGTCGACCCAGCGGAGGTTGAAGCCAGGTTATCCGCAGACACGAACCACGAAATCAGGGCAGTGATGGTGGTTCATAACGAAACCTCCACCGGGGTGACTAGCCAAATTGGCGAAATCAGAAAAGCTATCGACAGCACCGCACATCCGGCCCTGTATATGGTGGACGTCATTTCATCGCTGGGTTCGATCGATTACCGCCACGACGAGTGGGGTGTGGATGTCACGGTCGGCGGTTCACAAAAAGGATTGATGCTGCCGCCCGGCCTTAGTTTTAACGCGATTAGTGTGAGGGCTCTGGAGGCGGCTAAAACGGCGACCCTGCCGGTGTCTTTTTGGCGCTGGCAACCGATGATAAACGCCAACAAGAATGGTTATTTCCCTTATACCCCGGCCACCAACCTCCTCTATGCCTTACGTGAATCGCTGAAGATGCTGCTGCAGGAAGAGGGCCTCGACAAAGTATTTGCCAGGCACCAGCGTCATGGCGAAGCGACACGACGTGCGGTACGCGCCTGGGGCCTTGAAATCCTGTGCCTGAACCCTGAAGAGTATAGCGATTCCCTGACCGCGGTACTGGTACCCGAGGGCCACGATGCCGACCATCTGCGAAAAGTAATTCTGGAACGTTACAACATGTCACTGGGTACTGGTCTGGCGAAACTCCAGGGGCGGGTATTTCGCATCGGCCATCTCGGTGATTTCAATGATCTGATGCTGAGCGGCACCTTAAGCGGGGTGGAGATGGGCCTGGCAGCGGCACAGATACCCTATACCAAAGGCGGTATAAACGCCGCACTTGACTATTTAGCTGGTAAATTCTAACGTCAACCAGTGACACTAATACACCTGTGACTGCTTGCTGCGAGCTGAGTAATTATCTGCCCACAGAAAGCAATTAAGGAGTAGGATGAAGCGCGTAAGCAACGCTTACAATTAAAACAAAATGTTAAATAACCATACTGGAAGAAGGAGATTAATTATGAGATTCCTGAAATTTATCAGCCCCGCAGTTATTCTAAGCGTGATGCTGGCGACGCCGGTTTCCGCTAGTACCGATACGATTGAACTCAAATTCGGTCACGTCGGCAAACCCGGATCACTGTTCGAAGCGTCCGTCAATGAATTCGCCAGGCGCGCCAATGCTAAACTCGGTAACAGGGCGAAAGTCCTGACCTTCGGCTCGAGCCAGCTGGGTAAGGACAAGGAATTATTGAAAAAGCTCAAACTCGGCACCGTTAATTTCGCACTGCCATCCTCGGTGATGGCCTCGGTGGCGGATGAATTCGGGCTTTTCGACATGCCTTATCTGGTTAAGGACAGGGAACACATGTCGCGCATAGAGCGGAAAATCGTGTGGCCGACCCTGGCGCCGATTCTCGAAAAGAAAGGCTATAAAATACTGGCGATCTGGGAGAACGGCTTTCGCAATATCACCAACAACAAGCGACCCATCAACACACCCAAAGACCTGCAGGGCCTTAAATTGAGGACACCGAAGTCGGTGTGGCGAGTCAAGATGTTCAAGGCCTACGGCGCCAACCCGTCACCGTTGTCGTTCTCGGAAGTATTTGTCGCCCTGCAGACCGGCACCTTCGATGGACAGGAAAATCCATTAGCACAGATCGCCAGCGGCAAGTTTCAGGAGGTGCAAAAGTATCTCTCCATGACCGGTCATGTGTACACACCGGCCTATGTGAC
>JBGMRM010000244.1:0-4130 GCA_048061415.1 Gammaproteobacteria bacterium
GTGGTGGAATTTTGGCCCACAATACCTCGCTATCGGACCTTCAAAGCAGGGTGAACAATGATCCGTTTGTGGCGGAAAATGTTGTCAGCGCGGAAATTCTCGAAATCACGCCGTCAAAGGTCGATGAACGGCTTAAATTTCTGTTCGGCTGAGTCATTTCCCCTTCCCTGTTTTTTCGAAACAAGGACAATACATGAGCCAGACGATAGCGGGTCCCTGGTTGATATCCCCACGGAAGCGGTAACACCAGGAACTAACTGATTACCATTATATCGGTCACAGGGGAAAGCTAAACGAACCTTAGGGCAGTTAAAATATGAACGTGCGACAGAATTTCTTTTTAATCTCGATTGTCTTTATTGTTGCAATCTACTGGACCAAAACGTATTGGGCATTTGTCGTTGTTGCGCCCATTATTATTCTCGGTTTATACGACTTGATACAAACCAAACACACGATTCTACGCATCTATCCGGTAATCGGGCATCTTCGCTATTTTTTCGAATCGATTCGCCCGGAAATTCAGCAGTATTTTGTCGAATCAAATATCGATGGCCGCCCGATAAACCGCGAGTTCAGATCATTAGTTTATCAACGCGCTAAAAACGTACGCGATACGCGTCCATTTGGCACGCAGTTTGACGTTTACCGCTCCGGTTATGAATGGATAAACCACTCATTGGCGCCGATTCACATCGAGGACAAACACCCGCGTGTTAATTTCGGTGGACCCGATTGCTTAAAACCCTATGCCGCTTCACCGATGAATATTTCCGCCATGAGTTACGGCGCATTAAGCAAGCATGCGATTATGGCTTTAAACAAGGGCGCGAAACTGGGTAACTTTGCACATAATACCGGTGAGGGTGGCCTGAGCCCGTATCACCTTAAATACGGCGGTGACATCGTCTGGCAGATCGGTACCGGTTACTTTGGCTGCCGGGATAGTGAGGGTGGTTTTGATAAAAATCTATTCGCTGAAAAAGCGCAACTCGATGTGGTTAAAATGATCGAGATCAAACTGTCACAGGGTGCTAAGCCCGGACACGGCGGTATCCTGCCCGCAGCCAAATTAACCCCGGAAATTGCAGAAATACGGCACGTGCCCATGGGACAGGACGTGGTGTCTCCACCTGCTCATTCCACTTTTAGCACACCAGCAGGACTGATGGAATTTATCAGCGAGTTAAGAGAATTGTCCGGTGGCAAACCCGTCGGCATTAAACTCTGTATCGGAAAGAGAAGTGAATTTCTCGCCATTTGCAAAGCGATGCTGGCTACGGGCATTAGCCCGGACTTCATTACCGTCGATGGCAGTGAAGGGGGTACCGGCGCCGCTCCGATTGAATTTACCAACTCGGTTGGTACGCCATTACGCGATGCCGTTATCTTCGTCAACAATGCGCTACTCGGTACCGGATTGCGTAATCACATTCGCATCATTGCTTCGGCAAAAATTTTTTCCGCATTTCATATAGCACGCATCGTTGCACTGGGCGCCGACACCGTCAACTCCGCCCGCGGCATGATGCTGGCCCTCGGCTGCATACAGTCGCGTAGCTGCAATACGGACCAGTGCCCGACTGGAATTGCAACCCAGAATCCGGCCCGATACAAAGCCCTGGACATCGAAAAAAAAGCGCAACGCGTCGCGAATTTTCACAATCTGACGATTGAGAACCTTATAGAATTGCTTGGCGCCTGTGGTATTACGGAAACCAGTGAATTACAACCCAGCCACATCCATCGTCGGGTAAACGGTACCAGTATCGCCAGTTACGAAGAACTCTACCCGATGGTTAAATCGCTTTGTTTGCTTTGCGATGAAGATATACCTGGGTCATGGCGGGCAGACTGGGAAATTGCAACGGCTAATCACTGGTGATGGAAAATAACGGCAGGGGCGCGAAATTGGTCTATCGAAGCGCCTCACTGGGGCCAATAGATGGGCGCGGGAGTTTATATGGGTGACTCAAAATGACATTATCGATTGCCGCCTGGGACCAGGCCACCGGGCAATTTGGAGCCGCGATTTCATCGTCGAGCATCAGTGTCAGTAGCCGCTGCCTGCACTGGCGCCCCGGGGTTGGGATCGCGTTGAGCCAGAATATTACCGACCCTCGGCTGGGGCAGCGCATGCTGTATTTGCTGGCAGATGGCGTCGGTGTCGATGACGCCATAAAAGCGACAGTGCAGAGTACGCCTTATGCTCAAATCAGACAGCTCGCGTTAGTCGGCAACGATGGCCAGACCGGGTTGTTCACCGGCGAGCAGGTGCTGGGCCTCTTTTCCTCGGCGCAGGGCAGGCATAGTGTTGCGATCGGCAACCTGCTCGACAACGAAGGTGTTCCAGTCGCGATGGTCGAAAGTTTTGACAATAGCATTGCCACTTTTGGGCAACGCCTGCTGGATGCGCTCAGGGCCGGTGTCGATGCGGGTGGCGAAGCGGGACCGCTTCATTCAGCGGGCCTGCTGATAGGCGGCGATGTTTCCTGGCCGCTGGCGGAATTGCGTATCGACTGGGATGAGGATCCGATTGGCAAGATGATCGCGGGCTGGGCCGTGTACGAGCCACAGATCGACGATTACGTCAGGCGTGCGCTTGAACCAGGCGAGGCGCCCGCTTACGGCGTACCCGGAGACCCGTGATGGCTCAGTTGATAAGCGAGCAACTACTCGGCCGCCTGATCGGCTTCGATACCACGAGCACTACGTCTAACCTCGAACTGATCGATTTTATTCGCGACTATCTCGACAATTTTTCGATCAAGTCCCAGCTCGTCCACAGTGACGATCAGACCTGCGCCAACCTGTACGCGACCATTGGCCCCGACGATATAGGCGGTGTCCTGTTATCCGGGCATACCGATGTAGTACCCACCGCCGGGCAGGACTGGAATAGCGACCCGTACCAGATCAAATCCGACGATCGGGCATTTTTCGGGCGCGGCGCCTGCGATATGAAAGGCTTTATCGCCTGTGCGCTCGCTGCTGTGCCGCAAATGGTGGCCCAAAATTTAAACACGCCGATACACCTGGCCTTTTCCTACGACGAGGAAATCGGCTGTGTCGGGGTCAAAAAACTGATCGACGCGATGCAGGGGTTTGCAGTCAAACCGCGTATCGGCCTGATTGGCGAACCCACCGAAATGAAAATGGTGCCCGGCCACAAGGGCAAGGCTGCATTCAGGGTCGAGGTCACCGGTTCTTCGTGTCACTCGGCTTACATATCCAGTGGAGTCAACGCGGTCGAATACGCGGCCGAACTCATTTCGTTCATCCGTAACATGAACCGCGAGGTCCAGCAACGCCAGCAGCTCGACGAGGGCTACTCGGTTCCGCATTCGACCTTCCATGTCGGCAATGTCAGCGGCGGTACGGCGCTCAACATCGTACCCAATCAGTGCCAGTTTGAATTTGAGGTGCGAAACCTGCCGCAGGACAAGCTCGACGACCTGGTGCACGAAATCAGGCATTATGCGATGGAACAATTGTTGCCGGATATGCAGGCCCGGTTCGAACAAAGCGATATCCTGTTTACGCCGGTCTCGCACTATCCCGGCCTGCTCACCGACATCGATTCTACCGTGATCGAATATACGCGATCGATCAACCCGGTGAAGGAAATCGGCGACAAGGTCAGCTTCGGCACCGAAGCCGGCCTGTTTGACCAGCAACTCGGCATCAAAAGCGTCGTTTGCGGTCCGGGCAGCATCGATCAGGCACACAAACCGAATGAATTTGTCACGCGCGAGCAAATGCAATACTGTGACCGCCTGATAAGCAACCTGATCGATCGATGCAAGACAAACTTCCCAAATTGACCCTCGGCTGGCGCGAGTGGGTGGCTTTACCCGACCTCGGATTGCCCGCGATCAAGGCGAAAATCGATTCCGGTGCAAAAACCTCGGCTTTACACGCGTATCACACCGAGCAATACCAGGTAGACGGTATCAATATGGTAAAATTTTTCATCCACCCGATTCAGAAAAATTACAAATTTCACGTCGAATGTCACGCACCGATCATCGACCATCGGGAAGTCAGCGATTCGGGTGGGCACTGGGAAATGCGATTCGTAATCGAAAGCAATATCCTCATTGGTAATGCCACCTGGCCGATCGAATTAA
>JBGMRM010000245.1:0-4130 GCA_048061415.1 Gammaproteobacteria bacterium
TTAAGCGGATTGATCGGGCAGGTTTTGTTCTTATGGCTGAAGCTTTATCTGCCCGTCGATGACAATGTCCGGCGAGAGGTGGTCCATTTTCAGTGTCATCGACACCTCGAGGCTGCCATCGTCATTGAGTTGGCCGGATTCGATCGCGGATCTGATCGCGTTTTCGATTTCGCGTTGCGAAGTGATACCGACTTTTTTCAAAAATTTCCGAATCGACAGGTTTAACTCATCTTCATTCATCATGAATGCCTGTTAAGAATACCGGTGATCAACTGCTTTGTTCAGGCTTAGTAGATAAAGGTTCGCCAATTTCGCCACCCTCTGCATCATCCGACGCGCCTTCGCCCTCGCTCATCTTTTTCTCGTACCAGCGGTCATGGTGTTCTTGCGCCCAGTTGGTGTCGCAATAACCGGTTTTCATGACCTCGAAGGTGCCTTCTAGCGCGGCGGTGCCCATGTAGATGTGTCCAAACGATGCGACGATCATAATCACAGAGGCAATACCGTGAATCACCAGGTAATACTCCATGGTGGCGCGCGTTTGACCAAAAATGGGAAAATCCAGCACCATGCCACTGACGATAATCGCGCTGCCTACCAGTGTGGCTATCCAGAACCAGCCTTTTTCGCCCGCGTTGTAGCAGTCGGCGCTCGCATGCTTACCGAATAGCCCACCGCCCTGGCGCAACCACTCCAGGTCCCGTTTCAGCGATATCTGGTTACCCTTGATAAATAGGACGAACAGCAATACTAAAGAAACCGCGAATACGGGGCCGAGGTAGTTGTGCAGGGCTTTTGCGACAATCGCAAATGTACCAAAACCTTCTGCGCCAAAGACAGGAATCAGTAAACCGCGGCCAAACAGGAGTATCAGCCCGGTGAGGGCGAGAATGATAAACAGGATAGCCGTGGTCCAGTGAACGACCCTTTGATTGAGCGTGAACCGTAAAATCTTTTTGCCCGAACGTCCTGCCGCGAGCATTACTTTGCCGCGCAGAATTCTGAATAGAAAAACACCGAACAGGGCAAGAAACAGAGCAATCCCAGCCTTCGGTATCAATTCCATTGTTCGATACTGCCGCCAGAATTCACCCGCGACATTGATCAGGATATTGGCATCGGGCGCCTTCATCTGGGTGGTTCCGCTTATCGCGAAATCTCGTTGCCGTATATTACGCCACAAATCGCTTCCAGGGTCTCTGATAATCACGCCTTGAATTCTATTTTCCTGAACTCCTTTGTGTTTTGTCGCCAAAGCTGTCTGGGGTAGGGAAACCATCAGCAATACAATGAATACCACGGTGAATTTCAAGCTTTTTTCAACTCGTCTAAAAAGAAAATGGCAAATCACAGATTCATCCTCTGCTGGAAAAATAAACGTATTCTCAACCCTGTACCGATACTTCAATGTACCGTTTTTACGGTGGTGCCACGAGAAATATCAACCGTTCGATATTCCTCGTCACGCCCGACTCAGGTTCTCAACTTGGCGTTATCGTAAGCGACACCCCAGTCGAGTACACTCGCACCACGATTAATCACACGCTTACGGTAAATATCAGATATCACACCGGCATCGCCTGCTAAAAGCGCCTTGGTCGAACACATTTCTGCGCATATCGGCAATTTACCCTCTGCGAGGCGGTTACGACCATACTTTTTGAACTCATCGGAGCTATGATCTACTTCAGGACCGCCGGCACAAAAGGTACATTTATCCATTTTCCCACGCGAAGAGAAAGCCGCTGCCGTCGGAAACTGCGGTGCTCCGAATGGGCAGGCATAGAGGCAATATCCGCAGCCGATGCAAATATCCTTGTCGTGCAGTACTACGCCGTCTTCCCGGGTATAAAAGACATCGACCGGACAAACAGCGGCACAGGGGGCGTCTGAGCACTGCATGCAGGCCACCGATATCGATCGTTCGCCCTGTACGCCATCCTTGATCGTTACCACCCTGCGTCGATTTACGCCCCAGGGGATTTCATGCTCATTTTTGCACGCGGTTACACAGGCATTACATTCGATGCAACGTTCCGGATCACTATAGAATTTCATTCTAGCCATTTTAAAATTCCCCTCTCGTTAAGCTTTAGTAATGCGGCAAAGGCTGCATTTGGATTCTTGCATCTGCGTGACTGAGTCATACCCATAGGTCATCGCGGTATTCGCAGCCTCGCCCCGGATATAAGGAGCTGCACCTTCGGGATATTTATCCCCGAGATATCTGCCCTGAAACATGCCTGCGAAGTGGAATGGCAAAAATGCGACGCCGGAACCAACGCGGCGGGTGACCATCGCCTTGACCTTGAGCTTCGCCTGTTCGGCGCTCTCTACCCAGACATCGTCACCATCCTTGACGCCGGCATTGTTGGCATCACGGGGATGAATCTCGACAAACATATCCTGTTGCAACTCCGCCAACCAATGGTTTGATCGGCTTTCGTCACCACCCCCTTCGTATTCGACCAGCCTGCCCGAGGTTAAGATGAGCGGGTAATCCTGGGTAAAATCGACCTCCTGTATCGATTTATAGCGCGTCGGCAGCCGCCAGAAAGATTTCCTGTCTTCGTAGGTCGGATATTTCTCCACCAGGTCGCGCCTCGATGTATAAAGCGGCTCGCGGTGGATCGGCACAGGATCCGGGAATGTCCAGACCATCGCTCGCGCCTTGGCGTTGCCAAACGGCGAACAGCCTCGCGCGATCGCGACTCGCTGAATTCCGCCCGACAGGTCCGTTTTCCAGTTTCGACCTTCCGCGGCTTTTTTCTCCGCTGCGGTTAAATCGTCCCACCAACCCAGCTTCTTCAACACCTTGTCGGAAAATTCGGGATAACCGTCCTTGATTGACGAGTCCTTGCTGTACGATCCCTCAGCCAGCAAATTCACCCCGTTTCGTTCGACGCCGAATCGGGCTCTGAACGTCAATCCACCTTCGGCCACCGATTTAGAAGTATCGTATAAATTGGGCGTGCCTGGGTGATTCATCTCCGGTGTACCCCAGGAAGGCCAGGGTAAACCGTAGAAGTCGCCATCCGCCGGACCGCCTTCGGCCTTAAGTGTGGTGTAATCGAAAGTACCCCAATTTTCCTGGTGCATTTTCAATCGCTCGGGGCTCTGGCCGGTATAACCAATCGTCCACATACCCCGGTTTATCTCTCGCAGGACATCTTCCACCAGCGGCTCGTCATCGTTAACCGCGATGTTTTTGAACATTTGCTCGGCGATTCCGAGTTTCTTCGTTAGCTTGTACATGATCGTATGGTCCGGCAAAGACTCGAACATCGGCTCAATGACCCTGGAGCGCCACTGGAAGGTCCGATTTGAAGCCGTGACCGAACCGTAGGTTTCCATCTGCGTGGAAGCCGGTAACAGGTATACGCCATCGGTACGGTCTGGCATTACCGCAGAAGCGGTTGGATAAGGGTCGACTACTACCATCAGATCCAGTTTTTCCATCGCCTTTTTCTGTTCGGTACCGCGAGTCTGGCTGTTGGGCGCATGACCCCATAAAAACATCGCCCGTACATTGTCTTTTTGCGCGATATTGGCCTTATCTTCGAGCACACCGTCGATCCAGCGTGAAACCGGAATTCCCTTGGTATTCATCACCGGCACGTCCTTGCCCTTGCTCTGCTCATAGCTACCTGAGTCAAACTGACCCTTGATCCACTCGTAGTCGAGATCCCAGACTCTTGCCCAGTGTTTCCACGAGCCGGGTTTGAGGCCGTAATAACCCGGCAGGGTGTTCGCTAATACGCCAAGGTCGGTCGCACCCTGAACGTTATCGTGTCCGCGAAAAATGTTGGCGCCACCGCCCGTCACGCCTATGTTGCCGAGCGCGAGCTGAAACGCACAATAAGCCCGGGTATTGTTGTTGCCCACAGTGTGCTGGGTTCCACCCATACACCAGATAAACGTGCCGGGGCGATTATTCGCCATGGCTTTGGTAGCCGCATAAACCTGATTTTCAGGAACCCCCGTGACACGTTCCACTTCTTCGGGCGTCCATTTGGCGACCTCCTGCATCACTTCCTGCATTCCATAGACCCGTTGACGAATGAATTCCTTGTCTTCCCAGCCATTTTCGAAAATATGCCACATCATACCCCAGATGATCGGCACGTCGG
>JBGMRM010000246.1:0-4113 GCA_048061415.1 Gammaproteobacteria bacterium
CTTTCATGATCATCGATCTGCGTTCTGCGCCCATCATGATCTTGTCCTTGGCGCGCTCGAATTCGGCCATCGTCACTACTTTCCTGTTCGCTCTGGCAGCAAATAACGCCGCTTCGTTAATCAGGTTGGCGAGGTCGGCGCCTGAAAACCCCGGGGTGCCCCGCGCGATTATCATCGGGTCTACACTTTCTGCCGAAGGCACCTTGCGCATATGCACCTTCAAAATTTGCGATCGGCCACGTACATCGGGTAAAGGTACAACCACCTGCCGGTCGAAACGACCGGGGCGCAATAATGCAGGATCGAGCACGTCGGGCCGATTGGTCGCTGCGATCACGATGACACCCTCATTACCCTCGAACCCGTCCATTTCGACCAGCAACTGGTTCAGAGTTTGTTCACGTTCATCGTGGCCACCGCCAAGCCCGGCGCCACGATGGCGGCCCACCGCATCGATTTCGTCGATAAAGATAATACAGGGCGCATGTTTCTTGCCCTGATCGAACATATCGCGAACGCGCGAGGCGCCAACCCCGACGAACATTTCAACAAAATCAGAGCCCGAAATGGTAAAAAACGGAACCTTGGCCTCCCCCGCAATAGCCTTGGCCAATAGTGTCTTACCGGTCCCCGGCGCACCTACCATCAATACACCCTGGGGGATTTTTCCGCCGAGTTTCTGGAATTTGGATGGTTCACGTAAAAATTCAACCAGCTCTGCCACCTCTTCCTTGGCCTCGTCGATTCCGGCTACATCGTTGAAGGAAATATTTATCTGGTCTTCGCCCAGTAAACGCGCCTTACTCTTGCCAAATGACATCGCGCCGCGGCCACCGCCGCCGCCCTGCATCTGGCGCATAAAGAATACCCACAGGCCAATTAAAACGATAAACGGGAACCAGCTGACAAAAATATGTGTGAGCAAGGATGGCTGCTCGGGGGGTTTACCGATGATATCGACATTGGCCTCATCCAGATCGCCGATTAATGCGGAATTGTCGGTTTCGGGGCTATAGGTAGTAAACGTCGTCCCGGAAATCAGTTTGCCGGTTATATTCTGGCCTTCGATCATCACTTCCCGGACCTGACCCTGCTTTACCTGGGTCAGGAAGTCTGAGTAAATCAAGGTCTGGCCGCTCGGGGAGCGACCGTTAAAGTTCTGGAATATCGACAGCAATACGACGGCGATGACTACCCATAAAATTAAATTCTTTGCTACATCATTCACTATTTAACACCTGTTGTTAACGGTCCCTGCCGAGCTATATCCATTTTACTGCTATTAATCATAGATACTAGCGTAATTTCGGTGACTATTTTCTACCCGATTCCACTACAAATTGCATAAATTTCGCGCGATTTGGCTCTAGAAGCCTGGGGTTTTCGAATTTTCACACTGTTAAAAGCCAGTCTGAATGCTGAAATTAATGCTTCAAATCCTTCTCCCTGGAACAATTTGACTACAAAATGACCATTTTTGCTTAAATTGTTCCTCGCCAGGTCAAACGCCAGTTCAGCCAGATACATGGATTTTGGCTGGTCAACGCTTCCCTCACCACTTAAATTGGGGGCCATATCGGATAAAACAAGATCGAGTAATCTGTTGTCGACCAGATCGAGAATCCGATCCAGCGTCTCCTGTTCGCAAAAATCACCCTGTATGAACTCGACCCCGGCGATTGGTTCAATCGGCAGCAGGTCGACCGCGATCAATAGCCCTCGCCCAGATACAAACTGACTCAGGTATTCGCTCCAGCCTCCGGGCGCAGCGCCCAGATCCAGCATAAATTGCCCGGGCTTTATAATTTGGTCTTTTAGCTGGATCTCGATCAACTTGTAAACCGAGCGCGACCTGTACCCGTCTTTGCGCGCCTGCAATACATACGCGTCTTCGTGGTGGTTCTTTAGCCATTGGTTACTGCTTTTGGAACGTGACATCGATCAATGCTGTGGTAGTATGCGGCGCCGTTTGGTCGGGTTTAGGATACGGATCTTAATATTGGATGAAGGTGGCGACCACTTTAATGACTTTTATCAATTAACCCGAATAATTTGGCGCGAAAACCGTTGTATGCAAACATTACAAGATGAACTTAAGTAAAACACAAATCAAGCGTTTACGCGCCGAGTCGCAGCGATTAAAACTGAAACCGGTGGTAACTATCGGCCAAAACGGCCTGAGCGAAAACGTACAAAACGAAATCGATAGCGCGCTCGGATACCACGAACTGGTGAAGATTCGTATACCCTCGCTGGAAAAAAGCACCAAGGGTTCGCTGACCGACTCTATTTGCATTCACCACCAGGCAAGCCTGGTGCAGGCCATAGGTCATGTGATCGTGCTCTACCGGCCTAACGACAAGGTCGATCGCTTCGGTAAGTTGTTGAAAGACTGAGTAATTTACCCTGAACCCCGATTCCCTATATTGACCGGGAATAATTCGTCTGCCCGGGTGTATATAATACCGGGTATACACCCGAAATCAGACATTTATTAAATATAACTATTTGGGAGTCAACTGTTATGACAAAACTTTATAAAAGCATTCCGGTATTCTTGTTGCTGTTATTTAGCCTTCCGGCTATGGCCTCTCAGTGCCCGGGAGAGTGGAAGAAAATCGACGCGGCATTAGCAGCCAATCCGTCGCTCAGTGCTGCAAATATGTCGCACGTTAAGGAATTACGCGCATCCGGCGAAAAAATGCATAAGGCCGGTAAACACCAAAAGGCGTTGAAGGACCTGGCGGAAGCAAAGAAGTTGCTCGGGATCTAGGCGCTGTTATCGCTCCTGCATCGGATCTAGTTATTTGAATCGATTTGAAAATCTGCTGCTTGAGGAAATTTCTTCCTTGAGACGATACGCCTGGGCGTTAAGCGGAGACCCGGATCAGGCCGATAACCTGGTGCAGGAGTGTCTTGCCAGGGCGATCAGCCGACGAAAGCTGTGGATTAGCCAAAAGGGCATGCGACCCTGGCTGTTTACCATACTGCATAATATTTTTGTGAATACGACACGTCGCGACGGCAATTCGCCCATCGCCGGTTCGATCGAGGAATATGAAAATTCTGCTATATCGGCGGGCGAGGCAGATACGATGTGCGCCATCTCGGACTTTGAACGATCTGTAAACCAGCTTCCTGCGGAACAGCGCGAAACGCTGCTGCTCGTGGGACTGGAGCAGATGTCCTACAGGGAAGCTTCCAAAGTGGCGGGGGTGCCCGTCGGGACAATTATGTCGCGGCTTTCTCGAGCCCGGACACAGCTGACAAAGAGCCTCAATGGTGAACCTCAGGTAGCGAGTATCAGGCGTGTAAAATGAAAAACAGTGAAACAAAATCAGGCAAGTACGATTTGCATAAATTTGTCGATGGCGAGCTGACCGAATCGCAAAGCCAGGCTATTGCTGAACGCATTGCTACCGATGAGGCGCTGAGGAATGAAGTCAACGATTATCAGGAGATCAATCAAAAATTACGTCAGACCTATGATGAAAAGCGGTTGACCTCGGTACCCTCCCGATTGCTGCTTGCCGTCTCCGGCCGAAATCGCACACCGATGTGGCGTATCGCGGCATCGCTACTATGGCTAAGCGTCGGGGGGCTGCTTGGTTATTCGCTGCATAATCAGATTACCGATAGCGAATATGCGGGGCCACTGCCTGTCGACGCCGCGTTTGCGCACACCGTTTATGTCCCAGAAGTTTTACATCCCGTCGAAGTAGAAGCGAGTAAACGAGAGCATCTGAACGCCTGGTTATCCAAGCGCCTGGATCGGCCGGTCGCGGCCCCCGATTTACGCGCCGAGGGTTACACGCTTATCGGTGGCAGACTACTACCCGATGGACACCGTGCGGCAGCTCAATTTATGTTTGAGGATTCTGCGGGCGAGCGCATGACCCTGTATATCCGGCAAGCCGTGAACAGGCGCGAAACCGCGTTTTTATATACCGAAAACGACAGTCTCGGGATTGTCTATTGGGTAGATAATGGGCTGGCCTACGCAGTCACCGCCGCCGCAGGGAAAGCTCTACTCACGGAAACCGCCACGGCAGTTTACAAGGCGGCTAATCCGTAAGCCTGAAACCGGGGTCAGATCACAATACTTGCTAATAT
>JBGMRM010000247.1:0-4110 GCA_048061415.1 Gammaproteobacteria bacterium
GGCGTGGGTGCCTGATATGCAATACCGGAGTCGAAATTGGCAAGAGAGATCCGGAAATTCATGCCTTTGTGAGTGACTTTTACCGGGAGGTAGCCGAAGTAATGAAAGGCTGCCTCGAACGTGCTGTGGAAAAGGGTCAGGTAAAAGCCTCGAGGGATCTTACAAAACTGGCGACTTACCTGGCGACAGAATTCAGAACCTCGTTAATGCTGGCCGCTAGTGGCGTATCTCGTCAGCAAATCAAGCGACACCTCGATGTGGCTCTTCAAGTGCTTTAACCATTTTTATCACTCATTACAGACGATATAGTCTGAAATAAAACAGGAGATTCCAAATATGACCGAACCTAAAATACTAGTAACTTCTGCGCTTGGCCGCACCGGTTCTTCCGCTGTTCTTCAACTTCTGGAAAGAGGATTTCCAGTACGCGCATTTGTTAGAAAGAGAGATTCCCGCGCCGAACATCTCGAAAAAGCCGGTGCAGAACTGGTCTTCGGCGACCTGTTCGATTTTCGCGATATTCGCAATGCTCTGGTCGGGGTGCAACGTGCTTATTATTGCCCACCGATGACCCCCCATCTGCTCGAAGGAGCGATGCTATTTGCACTTGCGGCCGAAGAGGCCAAACTCGAAGTCGTCGCACTGATGAGTCAGTGGCATCCTCATGCGGCGGATCCGTCGATAACGACCCGCGAACACTGGATCACAAACCAGTTATACCGCTGGATGCCATCGGTCGATGTGGTTCATATCAATCCCGGATTATTTGCTTTCATGTACCTGTTAGGTTTACCGGCAATCGTCCACATGGGCATGCTCATGGCGCCATTCGGCGAAGGTCGCAATGCACCACCTGCTAACGAAGACATCGCTCGAGTTGTTGCTGCTGTGCTCAGCGATCCAGCACCGCATATAGGCAAATGCTACCGACCTACGGGACCAGAATTACTATCGCCGCATGACATCGCTGGTATCCTCGGAGGCGTTCTGGGACGAGTGGTAAAATATCAGGACTCGTCAATGAAAATGTTCTGCAAAGCGGCCAAAGCACTCGGCGCTACCGATTTCGAGATATCGCAAATTCGTCATTACGCCGATGCGCTGCGTCACGGTGCTTTCGAGCTTGGCGCACCAACCGATCATGTCGAGTTGATTACCGGCCAAAAACCCGAATCGTTTGAAAACATTGCACGTCGCTACCTGGCCGAACCTTCATTGATACATCCAGCCCTTACCAGTGGCGGCAAGTTAGATGCCATGGCTTTACTGGTACGAATAATACTCACCCGTGTTCCCGATTATGATCGCTGGGAGCAGGATCGTGGGCATCCGATGCTGACCACGCCGTTACGCGCGACCGACAACAATGAATGGCGCACAAGCGCAGGCAGACAACAACTAAATTTGTTGACTGTTGCTGGACAATAAACAGAAACAAATATTTTTTCAACGTTAAACAGGAGATATATACAATGACTATTCAGGCAATTTTTTTATTACAGTTTGTTTCGAGTATTTTAGTAATGGGACTGCTGGCCAAATGGCTATTGGCGCCGCAATTGGCAAAGCTGCCGATAAAACAGGCGTTATTCTGGCTAACCCTGCCGCATGCGTTTCGTTACATAGGCATGGTCTTTCTAGTACCGGGTGTGGTGGCGCAGCCACTGCCGGAATCATTCGCGATTCCCGCTGCCTATGGGGACTTACTGGCTGCCATACTTGCCTTGCTCGCACTGGTCGCGCTTCGTAACCGATTAGCCGGCGCCATCGCTGCGGTGTGGTTATTTAATATAGTCGGCACAGTCGATCTGCTCAATGCATTACGACACACCGATGTGGCGCAGTATTTTGGATCGACCTGGTATATCCCGACGATGATCGTACCGGTGCTGCTGATTACGCATTTTATGATTTTTGTGCGCTTGCTTAGACCTGCAGCAAAGGACAAAAAAGTAGCTGTAGCTTAGTTGTTAGTCCAGGAGGAGGCACAGGAACTCCTGGATAAAGGCATGAAGGTGGAAATTGGAAAAGAGATTTTTGGAAAGGCCTGGTTCAGCACACTGCGGGCATTCAAAATTTATCGCTCGAGGAATACCAACTGTTTGAACAAGAGGTTCGATTAAATTGCGATAAACCCTCTACAGGCAGCAATACAGAATTTCGCTTTCAGGCATTTTGATGACATTTAAATGAGCGTGGTATTGGATCATTCCACTAGGTATACTCTGAGTTAAACTCGAAACAAGAGCTATAAATTGGAGGAGTAAGATGTCATTGAAAATTATTGGGTCAGGCTTTGGCCGGACGGGAACCATGTCGATGAAAGAGGCCCTGGGGGTGCTCGGTTTTGGTCCCTGCCACCACATGACAGAAGTGATGGAAAATCCGGCGCAGCCTGCCCACTGGAAGGCGATTGCAGCGGGTGAACCGGTGGTCAACTGGGCCGATGTTTTTGAGGGCTATAGTTCGCAGGTAGATTGGCCTGGTGCGCATGTCTGGCACGAGACTTCTATCGCTTTTCCCGACGCCATGGTTATCCATACCGAGCGGCCGGAAGACGCCTGGTGGAACAGCTTCAACAGCACCATTGGCAAGTTTTTCGCCACCTATACAAATCTCGAATTGCCGCCACACATCACCGATATCTTTAACACGATGAAAGGCTGGTTAATAGATGGGACATTTGATGATTTTACCGACCGTGAATCGGCCATCTCCGCCTATCGCCTGAACAACCAAAAGGTGCGAGACACGATTCCTGCAGACCGGCTTCTTGTGTTTCATGTCGCCGACGGGTGGGAGCCTTTATGCCGCTTTCTTGAGGCTCCGGTGCCTGACTCAGAGTTCCCGCACCGCCATCCGAAAAAGGAATTCTGGGAACATTTTGGCGGTGAACCAGTGTAACTACACCCAATAGTAGTTTCAGGTATTTTTGTTAAGAGGCAGTTATTGAAATTTGATTGCAGTGTAGATCAGCCAATAATACCGTGATTCCTGAACCTGTACTTGACGGGCTAAGTAACAATGTTTGGTAAGTTCGATACCGGGTAACTTTGATTTAATATGATCGATTAATGAAAAAGAACCATCTTTCACGCAAGCTTGCGGTAATTGTCCACGCCGACGTGGTTGGTTCTACAACCCTGGTTCAGCGAAACGAAATGATTGCGCACGAACGCATTCAGGCCACTTTTCGTCGCTTTTCCGAAACGATCAAATCTTATGGTGGAATAACTCGCGAATTACGTGGAGATGCGCTCGTTGCCGAGTTTGATCGGGCATCAGATGCAGTGACGGCTTCGCTTGCATTTCAAATCCAGAATTCCGCGTTTAACGCGACACTGGTTAATGATATTCGCCCTGAATTACGAATAGGGATAAGCCTTGGTGAAGTGGTTATTCCTGACGGCACGATAACAGGTGCTGGTGTTGTATTAGCCCAGCGACTGGAGCAGTTGGCCGAATCGGGTGGTGTGGTTGTGCAGGGATCAATTTCGGAGACGGTGCCAACCCGAATGCCGTTCGACTTTGAGAGCCTGGGTGAGCAAATGTTGAAGGGTTTCGATCAACCGGTCAGGGCATTTGCAGTCAGACTGCGACCGGGGCAGGAGTTGCCCACGCCGGAGGCAGGCGTAGCCCCGCAAACTTCCAAACCAGAGAACTTTCAGGTTCCTGACAAACCATCGATCGCAGTGCTGCCGTTCGCCAACATGAGCAATGACCCGGAACAGGAATACTTTGCCGATGGAATAGCCGAGGACATTATTACCGCGCTATCGCACATCAAGCAATGGTTTGTTATCGCCCGAAATTCGAGCTTCGTCTATAAAGGACGAAATGTAGATATCCGCGAAGTCGCCAGGGAGTTGGGTGTCCGGTACGTGTTGGAGGGGAGTGTGCGCAAGGGCGGCAATCGGCTGCGTATAACCGGGCAGCTTATTGACGCGGAAAGTGGAAAGCACCTATGGGCAGATAGATTCGATGGCGATCTTGCCGACGTTTTTGAATTACAGGATAAGGTAACAGAAAGTGTCGTCGGTGCGATTGAGCCGTCCCTGCGCATGGCTGAAATTGAACGTTCGAAGCGCAAGCTACCGGACGATATGGGGG
>JBGMRM010000248.1:0-2612 GCA_048061415.1 Gammaproteobacteria bacterium
TAACTGGTCTGGTGTCGATGTAGACGTCTGCCGTGCAATCGCTGCGGCAATTTTTGGCGACGACAAAGCCGTCAAGTACACGCCGCTTTCAGCGAAAGAGCGTTTTACCGCGCTTCAGTCCGGTGAAATCGACGTCCTGTCACGTAATACCACCTGGACTGCAACTCGCGATACTGCGCTGGGTCTGAATTTTGCCGGTGTCAACTACTACGACGGTCAGGGCTTTATGGTCCGCAGAGACCTCGGGGTAAACAATGGGTTAGAGCTGGACGGCGCAGCCGTTTGTACCAACACCGGTACCACCACCGAGCTTAATGTCTCTGACTACTTTCGTGCTAACAATATGGCCTACAAAGTCGTCGCTTTCGAAAAGGCAGACGAGGTTGTGGCAGCCTACGATTCGGGACGTTGTGATGTATATACAACCGACCAGTCCGGCCTGTATGCACAGCGTATCAAGCTAAAGGATCCGGCGGCGCACAAGGTATTGCCGGACGTTATCTCAAAAGAGCCACTCGGCCCCGTCGTTAGACAAGGTGACGACCAATGGTTCAACCTGGTTAAATGGTCATTGTTCTGCATGGTCAATGCCGAAGAAATGGGTATTACCTCTGCCAATGTCAGTTCTAAAGCGAGCAGTGGCGATCCAGCAATTAATCGACTTCTCGGCCTGGAAGGTAGTTTTGGGGAGAATCTTGGCGTAAGCCCGACCTGGTGCAAAAACATTGTCTCCAGCGTGGGTAACTACGGTGAGTCATTTGCACGCAACCTGTCTATCGATCCTCTGAACATTGAACGCGGTGTGAATGAGCTGTGGAGCAAGGGCGGGCTGCAATACGCACCACCTATTCGCTAACCTGTCTAAGCAAACGTCCTGCCTTAACGCGCAGGACGTTTGCGTTTTAGTACTCTGAAAAACCCGCGGGCTGGCCTGGGCCTTTATCGCCCCATCCGCCGGCCTTCAACGTGACAGAGAAGAAATAGTGGATAAAGAAGAATCTGCAGGACCCCCAGTTTCGACCACGAAACCGTGGAACAACCCGGCGGTAAGAAGTGTTTTTTTCCAGGCGGTATTGCTGATTGCAGTCATCGCTGGCGGCATGTATATCTTCACCAATACCGCCGCTAACCTGGAACGACAGGGCATAGCCACCGGTTTTGGGTTTCTTAATACCACCGCTGGTTTTGGAATCATCACCTACCTGGTCGACTACACCGAAGCATCGACTTATGGTCGCGCGTTTCTCGTCGGCTTACTCAATACTCTGTTAGTGGCCTTTAGCGGCATAGTCGCGGCGACTATTATCGGCGTTATCGTCGGAATCGCGCGGCTATCGAAGAACTGGTTGGTAGCGCGTCTGGCGATGGTTTACATTGAGATATTCAGAAATATACCACTGCTGCTGCAGATATTCTTCTGGTACTTCGCTGTTTTAAGAGCGCTGCCCTCACCCAAAGGCAGCATCAATTTCGCGGATGGCGTGTTCATCAATAACCGGGGTATTTACATGCCCTCGGCTATTTATGAAGAAGGTTTCTCTTTGGCTGTCTGGGCTTTGATCATTGCCGTTATAGGCGTGTTTTTTATGGCGCGCTGGGCGCATAAGCGGCAGGAAGCAACCGGGAAGCAGTTCCACACCTTCTATGCATCGCTTGGATTGATTATTGGTCTACCATTGCTCGCCATGATAGTCACCGGTTTTCCGTTGAGTTGGGAAATACCGGCGCTTAAAGGATTCAATTTTGTCGGGGGCACGGTCATTATCCCCGAGTTTTTGGCGCTTTGGGTGGCGTTATCGGTGTACACAGCATCTTTTATCGCCGAAATAGTACGCGCCGGTATCCAGGCCGTCAGTCGCGGTCAAACCGAAGCGTCGTATGCACTGGGTGTCCGCGCCGGACCGACTTTACGCCTGGTGATTTTGCCCCAGGCGCTGCGCGTGATTATCCCACCCCTGTCGAGTCAGTATCTTAACCTGACCAAAAACTCGTCCCTGGCTACAGCAATTGCCTATCCCGAACTGGTTTCCGTATTTACCGGAACCATACTCAATCAAACCGGGCAGGCGGTAGAGATAATCTTTATTACGATGGCTGTTTATCTTTCGATTTCGCTCGGAATCTCGATGATCATGAACTGGTATAACGCCAAAATGGCTTTGGTGGAGCGATAAATCGCATGGTTTCTGAAACGCAACATTTACCGGGAGCGCATCCGGACCTGCCGCCACCACCCAGCGAGGTTGGTATCGTCGGCTGGTTAAGACATAACCTGTTTTCCAGCACCACCAATACACTGCTGACGATAATTGCTTTTTATCTGGTATATCTGCTGGTGCCGCCGATGATCTCCTGGGTGATATTTAAAGCGGACTTAAGTGGCGATACCCGGGAATCCTGTACTAGTGGCGGCGCATGCTGGGTCTTTATAAAAGTCAGGTTAGATCAGTTCATCTATGGTTTTTATCCGGCCGAAGAAAGATGGCGAATCAATAGCACTTTTATTTTGTTAGTGGTGTTGTTGGTGCCAATGTTTATCGATAGTTTCCGGTACAAAGCATGGCTCGGTGCCATTATTCTGTTCGTCTTCCCGGTGATCGGTTTCTACCTGA
>JBGMRM010000248.1:2712-4105 GCA_048061415.1 Gammaproteobacteria bacterium
GCATGGCTCGGTGCCATTATTCTGTTCGTCTTCCCGGTGATCGGTTTCTACCTGATGGCCGGTGGCTCATTCGGCCTGGTAGAAGTCGAAACACCCCTGTGGGGTGGTTTGTCCCTGACCCTGGTAATTGCAATCGTTGGCATCGTCGGGTCTTTTCCGATTGGCTTGCTGCTTGCCCTCGGGCGTCGTTCGAAAATGCCGGCGGTGAGTGCCTTCTGTACTGGGTTTATTGAGCTCTGGCGCGGTGTGCCCCTGATTACCGTGTTGTTCATGTCTTCGGTCATGTTTCCATTATTTTTACCCGAAGGCGTGAACTTCGATAAGCTGGTGCGGGCGCTGGTCGGTGTGATGTTGTTTTCCGCCGCTTATATGGCTGAAACCGTGCGCGGTGGGCTGCAGGCTATTCCCAAAGGTCAATATGAAGGCGCCGAGGCGCTTGGCCTGACCTACTGGAAATCAATGAGCTTTATTATATTGCCGCAGGCTTTAAAGCACGTAATACCGGGTATAGTGGGCAACTTTATAGGCCTGTTCAAGGATACCACGCTGGTATTGATCATCGGCCTGTTTGATTTCCTGGGTATAGTCCAGGCCGCTTCAACCGATCCCAAGTGGCTGGGTTACTCGGTCGAAGGTTATGCGTTTACCGCGTTTGTTTACTGGATGTTTTGTTTTTCCATGTCGCAATATAGTCAGTCGATAGAACGCAAGCTTGATACCGGTTATTAACGACGCTACTCAACACTTTTCAGAGGTGAGCCCTGATGAATGAAACTGCGGACGGAAAACAGAGTAAATTTGAAGTCTCTGAGGAAGTCATTATAGAAATCGACGCCATGCACAAATGGTATGGTGATTTTCACGTACTCAAGAATATCAATCTAACTGTTCAACGCGGGGAACGCATCGTAATTTGCGGTCCGTCCGGATCTGGCAAGTCGACCCTGATACGCTGTATTAACAGACTTGAAGAGCACCAGAAGGGGCAAATTATTGTCGACGGTATCGAGTTAACCAGCGATCTTAAACACATTGAAGCAACCAGACGCGAAGTGGGTATGTGTTTCCAGCACTTCAATTTGTTTCCGCACCTGTCCGTATTGGAAAATTGCACATTGGCGCCTATCTGGGTGCGCAAAATGTCCAAGGTCGAGGCGGAAGAAGTCGCGATGAAATTTCTGGAGCGGGTCAAGATCCCTGAACAGGCTTTGAAGTTTCCGGGCCAGCTTTCGGGTGGTCAGCAACAGCGCGTGGCTATTGCGCGAAGCCTGTGTATGAGCCCCAAGGTCATGTTATTCGACGAGCCGACCTCGGCACTCGACCCGGAAATGATTTCCGAAGTGCTTGACGTTATGGTCGAACTCGCTGAAGAAGGCATGACCATGCTCTGTGT
>JBGMRM010000249.1:0-4098 GCA_048061415.1 Gammaproteobacteria bacterium
TTGCGAGCCGATGGCCAGTTTAGCCAGCTCGGCTTCATCCCTGGCCTGTTGCATCGTATAGTCGAGCGCGCCGGTCTGCTTAATGATTCCCGTGATCGCTTCGATATGTTCCAGACCACCCTGTTCGATCGCGCTGCGAATCAGGGTTTTCTGCTGCTCATTCCCCTGTTGCATCGCGTAGATAAGTGGCAGCGTGGGTTTGCCTTCGGCCAGGTCGTCGCCGACATTCTTTCCCAGTTCGTCACTATCGGCGTTGTAATCGAGTGCATCGTCGACGAGCTGAAATGCGTTGCCGAGATGCTTGCCGAAATCAGCAAAAGCCTGCTCGGCCTGCGCATCGGCTTCGCCCAGTATTGCGCCGATCCGGGTTGCGGCCTCGAACAGGCAGGCAGTCTTCCCATAGATGATCTCCAGGTACTTCGGCTCAGTGGTATCGGGGTCATTGATATTCAACAGTTGCAGCACTTCACCCTCGGCAATCGTATTGGTGGCGTCGGCGAGCAAATCCATAATTCGCATCGACCGGGCCCTGATCATCATCTGGAAAGCGCGCGAATAGAGATAATCTCCAACCAGTACAGCGGCCTCGTTGCCCCAGATATGACTGGCGGTTTCCTGGCCGCGGCGCTTATCGGAATCGTCAACCACATCGTCGTGCAACAGGGTTGCGGTATGGATGAGCTCAACCACGCCCGCCAGTAAGGCATCGTTTTCACCCTGGTAGCCGCAGGCCCTGGACGACAGCAATACCAGCATCGGACGCAGGCGCTTTCCACCACTATTGATAATGTGCTGACTCAATTGATTGATCAGCACCACATGTGAGGCGAGGTTATCGGTGATCACCCGGTTCACGCGGTGCATATCGTCTGAACTCAATGCTTTCAGATCAGCGAGAGTATAAGCAGAATCGGTAGGTAGAACGGCTTTGAGCATAGCGATTAGGCTGGAACCATTTCAGCGGTTGATCGGAGTATCAAGTTGCGACTAGAGGATAGTGTATAACAAAGACCGCCTGAATGGACTCCCCAGTGTGGAATTTTTACCCGGCCTGAATCGACTAGCCAGGCTGCAGGGATTGATAGTAATCGATCAGTATTTTCGCCACTTCCGGGCGTGAAAATTCTTTCGGTGGGGCGATGCCCTGCCCGAGCATTTCTCTTACCCGTGTACCTGAAAGTAACACGAAATCTTCCTTGCTGTGATCGGGCGCCTCGTTCATCATCACTATGCGGCCTAGTTTGTTTGACCAGGCGGTATGATCAGCGCGGAAAATTTCGATCTGTAAAGCATCTTCGGGAACCTCGGTATCGAAGATGCTTTGTGCGTCAAAAGCCCCGTAATAGTCACCCACACCGGCATGATCGCGACCGATAATAAAATGCGAAGCGCCCATGTTTTGTCGAAAATAGGCGTGTAATACGGCTTCTCGTGGGCCTGCGTAGAGCATATCGAAACCGTAACCGGTTACCATCGCGCTGTTTTCCGGAAAGTAAAGCCTGACCATTGTGCGGATAGCGTTGTCGCGTACATCTGCCGGTATATCCCCGGGCTTGAGTTTACCCAGTAGCATGTGGATCACGAGGCCATCGCACGAAAGCCGCTTCATCGCCAAGTGGCAAAGCTCTTCGTGGGCAAGATGCATCGGATTTCTGGTTTGAAATGCGACTACCCGGCGCCAGCCGCGCTGCTCGATCTCGCTACGGATTTGCACCGCGGTTCTAAAGGTGTCGCCGAAATCGGTCTCAAAATAACTGTAATTCAGCACCTGAATATCGCCGCTGATTGCAACTTTTCCCTGTGCATTAAACGCGGCCACGCCGGGATGGTCGGGGTCGGTGGTCGCGTACACTTTTTCGGTCATGCGCGCCATCTGCGCATCGCTGACGGTTTCGATCGCGTCAATCTGCTGGATCGCGACTACCGGGTTGCCGTCGACGTTTGGATCACGCAATGCGATGCGCGATGCACTACCGATCGATTCGCTCGATTCGACCAGGTTGAGAATCGGAACCGGGAAAAACCGGCCCGAAGTGGTTTGCATATTCTCGGCGACGCTGAGCGCATCGGCCAGATTCATGAAGCCGGTAAGCGGGTTAAAATACCCGCCACCGAACATGACCGCGTTGGCCGCAGTAGCCGAACTCACCAGTAGCGAGGGTATGCCCTGCGCTTCGTCGATCAGCGCCTTACGTTGCGCCTCGTCCGAAACATAGAGTGGATTGAGCTTGTCTGAACCAATCGGCTTTATCATGGGAGTTCCGGGTAGCTATTCGTTTTAATGCTACGATCGACTTTAGCTTTTGCCCAGGGTGTTTGCAATCGCATCTACCTATATCAATATAGAGTCTACTTATCCTTCCGGCGGCCGACTTTCCGGTCCAGGGCTTTGGTCAATGGGAGGGATCGCTATTTAGCGGCAGTTAATCAATGCGGATTCGAGTTGATCGAGAATTTGTATGACAGAGGGTCTGTTGCCGGTAGCCGGGTCAACTGTGCCGATATAATAAACTCTCAGGTTAAATCTCCGCGCCAGGTTTCGCGCTTGTTTACTGGCAGTCGTTTCATTGGTCAGCAGGCACGAAGCCGGGTCATAGGTCAGTTTTTCTTCAATTTTCCTGAGCGCTCGAATACCGACCGGCTGATCGTTGGCATCGTTCAAAACGGCGAGTGCCTGGATACCAAAATCCTTTTCGAAATACCTGAGAAAGTCATGATCGAGCAGATAACGAGGACTGGCCGCTTTAATCCGAGGCTCGAATTCCTGTTGCCAGTATTCAAGCCTGGCAGATAATTCGTCCGTATTACGCGTGTATGCCTTACGGTTCCCAGGGTCTAGCTCGATAAGCGCGTCACTAATTTGCTGCGTGATGCGTCTCAAAAGCACCGGGGAATACCAGATATGGCCATCCTGCCCGGTTAACCCAAGGCTGCGTAGTAATTCGAGTTGAACTACCCGCGTTCGCAATGTCCAGGGTAAACGTTGAAAGCCACTTTCGAAAAAACGATCAATCCAGATGACCAAATCAGCGCGGTCGAGCAGGCGCAATTGCGAGGGCTTGAATGCAAAACCATGCGCCGCCGATAGCCGTTCGATCAAAAGCTCGGGCTCGCCGACCCCCTGCATGATCGATTGGGTTATTTGATACAAAGGCCCGATCGAGGTGACCACCGTAATTTCAGCCCGGAGATACAGCGGAAGCAGGCCAAATAAAATAATCAGAAAAATAATCAGAATTCGCACGATACAGTCATGGAATGAATTTTAGTTACGTTATAATATAACATTATGCAACGCGAACCCACAAAACCCTGCATAGCATTCGAGCGTCACGATCATCGACATTGCCAGCACCACCAATTGTCCGCGGCCCGGGAGTTGTGTGCTCGCCGCAACACTCGGCTTACAGCACGCCGTCTGCAGGTACTGGAGATTTTGCTGCAATCTCATCAACCGATGGGCGCCTATGAAATATTAGCGCATTTGCATCGGTCCCGCAGCAGGCAGGCGATCGCACCGCCTATCGTCTACCGGGCGCTGGAATTTTTACTCGCCGAGGGTCTGGTGCATCGCATAGAGAGTAAGAAGGCGTTTATTTCCTGTGTTCACCCAGGACACCAGAGTACGGCGCAGTTTCTGATATGCCGTGGCTGTGAAAAAGTGGCGGAGCTGGAAAATCTGGACGGCGCGTTGGTGTCTGAAGCGGTCAATGTCGGGTTTGTGGTGGATCACTCGGTGGTTGAAATTACCGGAATTTGTGCTGATTGCCGTGAAAATGCCACCTGAACTGCTACTTCGGGCCAGGGATATCAGCTACACCCGAGGGGGAAATCGTATCCTCGACCGGGTGAGTTTCGATCTTCCGCGCGCAAAAATCACCACCATTATCGGCCCAAACGGCGCGGGGAAATCGACTTTAACCGGTATCGTCACTGGTTTGATCGATCAATTCAGCGGCGAGATCGAGCGCGCACCCGGACTTCGCATCGGCTATCTGCCGCAGAAGGTTTATGTCAATCCGCTGATGCCATTGAATGTTGAGCGTCTAATGCATTTGACGCGACGGGCAAAGGATACCGAAATCGACGCTGCGCTGG
>JBGMRM010000250.1:0-4075 GCA_048061415.1 Gammaproteobacteria bacterium
CATGCAAGGTGGCCATTATGTGTTGATAGACGGTATTGCGAAGTTGGTCGTCGAAAAGCTTTGTTGTTATTTGCATAAAATGATCGGCGCTCAATTGTTCGTTGCTTTCCGACCCGGGTCGATAAATGATATCGTGAAACCAGATTGCGAGTTCAAGCGCTTCCGGGCTTTGCAGGCTAGAGCAAATTTTATCGAACAGTGACAGGCAGTGCTCGATATGATCGAGCGTGTGATAATAGCGTTGAGGTTCGCTGTAGGCATCTATCAATTGTTGATGAATGACTGCGCTTTCGTCGATAGCTGCGTCGACCAGGCAATTACGCCACAGTAACTGGAACCTGTCATAGTCACGTGCGCGGCTCATCGTCATCCTTCCTGCACACTCAGGTCGCCGAGCTTCGTTGCTCCAACTGACGTTGCAAATCCTCGACCTGATGGTGAGATTTTGCCAGTTTGTCGCTTAGCTGGCGCATCACATCGAGCGCCAGGTCCGAATTCTCGCACAGTAACTTGAGAAACATTTCTGCAGTGATTTTCATTACCGTGGCTTTCCCGCTGGCTTTCAGGGTGGCGCTTCGAGGTGCGTTGCTCAGTAGCGCCAATTCACCAAATAATTGATTTTGCTGTAATGTCAGGGAAACCAGTGTACCCGAATCGGTCTCGGTTACCACGTCAACAGCGCCTTCCATGATGACGAACGCGCTATCGGCGAGATCTCCGGCGAAGAATATAACTTCGCCAGGTTCATAGGTGACTAACTCGCTCGTGAAAGCCAGTAATTTAAGTTTCGACGCGTTTAGCTTCGCAAACATGGGTATCTTACGCAGCAGGTCGGTTTCCTGAGCCAGGTCCAGCACATTCGTCTCCTGAATACTGCAGGGATGGATTAGATTACTCCTTACAGTCAAGATTCTCACGTGAACCGCTTCAATTCAAGTGTTCTACGAAAATCTTTGGCCGACGCACTCCATGCTGATGGCAAATCGAAGGAATACAAACCCGTTAATCGACATCGCCAATATCTCCTGTGCGCCAGCAAGATTGGATATAATGCCTGCATGATCGAAAAATCTATTCAGCTCGTTGGCCGTCTGGCTGCCTTACTGTCGAAGAGAAATCTGAAAATTTGTACCGCGGAATCCTGTACCGGCGGGTTAATCGCGAAATCGTTTACCGACCTGGCCGGTAGTTCGATCTGGTTCGAGCGTGGTTTCGTGACCTATAGTAATGCGGCCAAGACCGAAATGCTGGACGTACCCGAATCCTTAATCGAGGACTATGGCGCGGTCAGCGAAGTGGTTGCCAGTGCGATGGCAAGCGGCGCCCTGCAGCATAGTGCTGCCGATCTCGCGATTGCGGTAACGGGTGTCGCTGGTCCGGACGGGGGCAGCAAGGAAAAGCCGGTCGGAACGGTATGGATTGCACACGCGTCGAAGGAACAGTTGATCGCAAAAAAATATCTATTCCCTGGCGATCGCGATGCCATCAGGCAGGCGACTCTGCGCCAGGTAATCGAAAATCAGCTAAGGTTTCTCGAAACTTTTTAATATTAATTTTCCAATTACGGGATTTACCCCATATCGATTCGGTCGCGCTCGAATAAATTCGGCCAATAATCAGCGAAACCCGTAGGGTCGAACTCATTCGGCCAATAATCAGCTTAATATTCAGATTTACTGACCCGGCACAAATGCGTCTTCAAGTTCGCCTGTTGCGAAATGGGATCGAGCGCAATTCCGGTCAGGTGGTTCACCGTCGACCCAGGATGGTAGGGCTGTTGTCGATCCCAGCCAATCGGGATAAATATGCTGGTCGGGCGAATTCCGCGGTGCAGCCAGGCCCGCGCTTCGATCGAGCCCTGGCGGGTGTCAATCAACACCGTGTCCCCATCTTCGATACCAAGAGCCCCAGCCTTGTCTGGATGGATTTGACAAAAAAGTTCGGGCCACATTTCCTGCGCCTGCCAGAAATAATGGGTCCAGGAATGAAAGTGCGGTGCGGGAGGCCGACCGGTGACCAGTTCGGTGTCGTAACTCGAATCTGCCGCTTCTGGCTCTGAATCCAGTGCATTTTCTATGCTCGCCGGATGTACCAGGACATCGCTGGAAAAGAATGGTGAAACCACCGCCTGATCGGAATGATGCAGGCTCGGCAGGTCGATCAATTGTTCCGGCTCGCTGTAAAATTCGGGCAGTGACGATAAGCCCATACGGCTGAATTTTTGCTCTAGTTCCTCGCTCCAGAATTCGAGTTTACCGCTCGGGGTCGGGTAAGACCCACGGGTTTCAGGGTTCATCCTGGCCCGCTCGGTGATATACAGAGGATCGAGTTCATCGCTTCCAGCCTCTCGCAGCGGCAGCCGCATCGACCGATTAGGCAGCCCGGTCAGGGCTTCGGTGGTGGCGCCGGCGAGCGCAGGAGTGGCAGGCACCAGCACTTCGTCCCAGAGAATTCGCGGGTCGTTATAGGTGGGTTTGAGAATATCGTCGAATCCAAAGCGCTTGCCCAGTTCTATCCAGAACCAGTGATCCGACTTCGCTTCACCGGGCGGGTCGATGAGGCGATCGTTCCAGATAATTCGGCGGTCTTCGGCGAAGCGTGTGGTGCCGCCTTTCTCAATTCCGCTGGCCATCGGTAATACATAGTCGGCGTAGCACGAGGTTTCGTTTTTAAACAGTTCCATATGCACAACCAGATCGAGCGACTCGACTGCCTTGCGCACCTTGCGCTGGTTTGGCCACTGGGCGAGGGGGTTGTTACCGGTAATCAAAGCGCGAATAGCATAGGGCTCGCTCGCGAGCATCGCATCGAGCCAGGCGATCGGATTTTTGCTGATCGCCGGCCGGGTGTCGGGCACACGCGCATCGGGAATCGCAGGAGCTCCCCAGCTGAGTTCCGACGATACATTGAAATAGCCCCCGCCCCGGCGCCCCCAGTTGCCGGTGATCGCGGCAAGAAACATGAACACCCGGTTGGTTTGCATCGAATTGGTATGCTGGTTGATGCCCCGGCTGAGAAATATCATGCAGCCATCAGCCTCGGCTATCGCCTGAGCCAGTTCGATAATATTCTGCACCGGCAGGTCGGTGACCGACGCAGCCCAGTCGATGGTGTAAGATTTTTTCGTGACAAAATCGCGCCAATCCTGCCAGCCTTCGATCCATTGTTCGCAAAATTCAAGATCGGCCAAATTCTGATCGAACAGGTAATGAATGATACCGAGGCCCAGCGCCATATCGGTACCCGAGCGAATCGGCAGCCAGCGGTCGGCCTTGCTTGCGGTAGCGGTCATGCGCGGGTCTACCACGAACATCCTGGCCCGGTTGCTGATACGCCAGTCGTTTACCAGGCCAAAATTAACCGGACGGGTTTCGGCCTGATTATCACCGATATACACGTAGAGTTCGGCACTGCCGATATCCGTCTCGGTGTAAATGTTCGCCATATGGCCCATGCCCTGGGTTACCCCCAGCGCAAGACTCTTGCCCAGGTCGCAAAATGGCTCGGTCGCGGCGACGTTAGGCGTGCCCCACATGCCCGCGAACAGGGGAACTGCACCAATAATATTCAATACACCGGTGCGAGAACCCGCCTGGATAGCGAGCGATTCGGCGCCATACTGCTCGCGTAGCCTGGCGAGCTTATCGGCTATTTCATCGATAGCCTGCCGCCAGCTTATGGCTTCGAATCGATCGCTGCCGCGTTTGCCGATGCGCTTCAACGGTTTTGTCAGTCGATGCGGATTGTTGTACATCTGCAGGGTCATTTGAGACTTGGGGCAGATTCGGCCCTGGAATACCGGGTCTTCGGTGTTGCCGTAAATATTGACCACCTGGTTACCGCGCAGATGATATTTGATCGGGCAGGCGTTAAAACAAATATTGCAACCCCCGGGTACGATGCGCTCGGGGAGCGCCACCTCGGCCGTCTTTTCGGCCTTATTGTAGGAACCGCGCGCGACATTAGGGAGCAACCTGCTGCGCACCTCTTTGTCGAGCATGATCGACGGCGTGTTCTGCATCGGCGCAGGTGCGTGGGCCTGTCCGGCATCGCGCAGTCTTTTCAGGTATATGGT
>JBGMRM010000251.1:0-4053 GCA_048061415.1 Gammaproteobacteria bacterium
GCTAGCGCCTGGCTGGCCTTGATCCTCAAATTCCATGCACGCTCATTTTCGCCCCTGCCCCTGTAATAGCGATAGAGCAACTGCAGGTCTTTTGCCTGCGCGGTTTGCGTCACGTCCTGCTGGCGTCGTTGAAACAGGTCATCGATTTCCTGCTTAAGGTTCTCCAGTTGACTCCGCGCCAGACCATTACGCTTCAGGCGATCGACCACGGCTCGCGAGTAGGCTAACTGGCCCGATGAGGCGTACAGTTTGGCCGCTTCTATAGCCGCCTGCTCGGCCAGATAATTATTGTAAAAGCGATAATAAAAATCCGACAGGGTTTCCCAGGCGCTTGCGGCTGCGCCGTATCGTCGGATCTGCATGCTCGCATCGATTATGCCTTCCAGGTCCGGTATTACATCGCGATACTCGCCCTGATATATCTGACTGCGCACAACCCACAGTTGGTCGTAAGTATTCCCGGCATTACGCGCCAGTTCTCTCGATTTTATATTCAGTCGCGCCAGTTGCCGGTAGCTATGCGCAGTGGTCATGAGATCGCCCTGTTGAATGGCGATATCCAGCGCTTCTAACAGAAACACTTCGGCTGTAGCCAGCTCCTGTTCGTCGATGGCCACTTCCCCCAGCAACAACAGCGTATTGCTGACCTGCTTTTCATCGCCCCGTGCCGCCGCCTTTGCCGCCAGTTCGAGCAGGCTGGTACGGGCCTGCTTGAACAGACCTTCACGTATCAGCCCACTGATTTGCTGCTCGAGCTTTTGGTTATTCAAGCCCAGCTCGCTAATCTGGGTATCGATTTCCCTGGCGGGAGGCAAAGCTATTGGCGTCTCTTCGACCACCTGACCGGATCGAGGCCCTGCATAATCGGGTTTTATCTCATCGCCGAATATTAGCCATTGCACGCTAATCGCCAGCGTTATTAAGGCGATAATAACGACTGGATCCGAAATGAATGTCTTCGATTTCATGACTTTAGGCACGCTCATTAACATACTACGCCCGTTAGCCTAAAAAGAAAAATGGCGGATATGATTCACGCGAAAAGCGCCCGCCCGGCTGATACAATAGCCGGATGAAGATAAACGCTATCGATCATCTGGTGCTGACCGTCAAGGACATCGATTCCAGTGTCGAGTTTTACCAGACCGTGCTCGGCATGCGCAAGGAGACATTTGGTGAAAACCGGGTGGCGCTTTGTTTCGCCCGGCAAAAGATTAACCTTCACGAGTACGGCAGGGAATTCGAACCCAAAGCCCATACATCGAAGCCCGGTTCCCAGGATCTGTGCTTCATCACCGATACACCTGTCATCGAAGCCATGCAACAGGTCCGGGACCACGGCATTTCCATCATCGAAGGGCCTGTCAAAAGAACGGGTGCGAATGGCCCAATCGAATCGTTTTACTTCCGCGATCCGGACCTGAATCTGATCGAAGTTTCAAATTACCTGTAAAGCCACAGGTCGAACCGATGTAGATCAATCACTATGAGCGCAGATACGAAGCGCCGTTGACGTCGATAATACATCCGGTCATAAATTCAGGCGCATCGAGCGCCAGGAACCCGATCGTTTTAGCAACCTCTGCGGGCTGCGCGACACGACCCATGCTGCTCTGGTTTCTGATGCTATCACCTTCTGCCGAGGCAAGCGTGGTGCGCGCCATTTCGGTTTCGACAAAACCCGGGGCCAGGGTATATACAAAAACACCTTTGGGACCCAAAGCCTGGGCCAAAGATTGACCCATGGCATTCATTCCGGCCTTCGAAGCGCCGTACCAGGGCATCAGGGGTTCACCCCGAAATGCACCGCGCGAAGAAACATTGACGATCCTGCCACCGCCCCGGCTAATCATTTTCCGGCCGGCACAAAAACTTAAATTGGCCGCAGCGGTCAGATTGGTATCGACGATTTGCCGCCAGGTATCCTGCCAGGTCTCGTAGTCAAGCTCTTCGAATCGATAGCGCCTGGATATCCCCGCATTGTTAACCAGTACGTCCAGACCCTTGAAATCCTCCTCAGCCTGATCGATTAGCCGGCGAACCGCTTCTGGGTCGACGATATCGCACTGATACAGCCGATGACCATCACCCGGTAGCCTGTCGAGCACAGCCTGTGCACGTTCACGGTTGTGGTTGTAGTGAATTCCAATCCGCGCGCCTTTGCCGGCGCACTCCATGGCAGCAGCGCCGCCAATACCCCCGGAGGCGCCGGTGATGAGAATCGAACTATTGGAAGACATAGGGTTACTCCGAGATATATTTCATGATGTCATCCCGCAGCCTGATCGCCGCGAAAAACCTGGCCATCGACCTGCAATCGATGAGTCTTTCGATCGAGTTCGAGTAGCGCTGCAGCCGGCGCCGAACTGTGCACCGGGCGCCAGAGTCCCGCCAGCTCGATCAAAGGGCGATATCCATATCGATGTCCAGCGCGTCACCCAGTTCATCGCCGAGGGCGGACTGGTATTCCTGCTGTTGCGTCACGTATTTCGACAGGTTTCCTTCGATCAACGCGAAGGTAGAATTAGCCTTGTAACGCGCAACCCGGACTGCGTTCCAGGGATGCGCGAGTCCGAGCGTAATGATCAGTAATACCGTATTGGCCAGGTAAACGCCAAACAATCCCATCACTCTCATGGCCGAGTGCAATTGCAGCCCCCTGTCCAGGTTGGTGCTGTCAAATATATAGTTTCGGATTCGCACGCCGACGTAAGCGCGCAACCAGACGCCGAATAATATAAAAAACAGAAAAACCAGGCCGGGTATCTCAGGCGACCCACCCGCTAGTGCCTGCTGCGGCTGCATTGCGCTGAAAAACTCCTTGCCCAAAGCGAGGAATCCAGCATAACCGATAACGATGAGCACCAGGATGATAATCAGGAAAGCCTTGATATAGGTCCCGTAATAGGTACCCGAGGTGATGGCCGCGGCAAACTTGCCCTGGCCATAGGCGACCTGGTTCACATAGTAACCGGCCAGCCTGGCCTGAACCAGCGGAATGGCCAGAAAGACACCCACTAGGCCAAGACCCCCCAAAGGAGCCAGCAATTTGGGATCAACCCGGAGCGAAAAATAAAGCACCGCGCCGACCGCGGCAAAAACCAGCAGTGGAACGACCGGCATAATCAGCAAATAAAAGATAACCGGTCGGAGCTTGCCACTGAAGTTAAAGCGTACCTTTCGAAACTGGCTCATGCGCGTTTTGAAGTCCATCGATTTCCATACCATCCAGGGCGCGGCCAGTATCAGCAAAATCGTAGCGAGGCCGGCAGCCACGGGGGAAAATTGACCCAGCCCGAGGTAGATTAACAGCACGGCTACCGCGATCAGACGGCCTTTGAGGATCATCCAGGGCGTGGCCAGGTACCGAAATTCGGTGTTGGCGAGCCTGGTGTTACCATAAAAATAACATCGTTTTCGCACCGTCGCCCAGGCCGAGTAAATGCCCAGCGTAATCAGGGTGAGTAATATGTTGACGATCCAGATGCGAAAGTACTCGCCGCCACGCCCGCTAAACTCGAACGGAGTTGCCTTGTTATTCATATTAATTAGCATCAATCGATCCTGCCGCCGCCTCGAATCAGGCGAGATAATAGTGCCCGATAATACCACCGAACACGATCGCGCCAACCCAGTGGTTGTGCTGGAAGGCAGCAAAACAATCGTCTGGTTCGCGATACATGATCATTAACTGTTCATAGCCCAGAAACACGGCCGCAACCCCCAGTGCGTAAAAATAAATCCCGGAAAACTCCAGTTCCTGACCCATCAACCAGAGGGTCAGTATAAATAGGGATTGAAACAGCCCAACCATCGCCCGGTCGAACTCGCCGAATAAAATCGCGCTCGATTTGGCGCCGATTTTCAGGTCGTCTTCGCGATCGACCATGCTGTACATCGTATCGTATGCAACCGTCCACACCAAAGTAGCAACATATAAAAGCCATGCCTGCCGGGGCAGGCTTTCGGTCTGCGCCGCGAATGCCATCGGCACCGCCAAGCCAAAGGCGGCGCCGAGGTGCACCTGCGGTAAATAATGATACCGCTTCATGA
>JBGMRM010000252.1:0-4036 GCA_048061415.1 Gammaproteobacteria bacterium
AATAATCCAGCCGGCGAAAGAATGGATTTGACAGTTTATTACACCTTCTCAGAAATGGGTTATACCTCCAATACCATGTGGGTGCCGACCTACTTTATATGGATCGATACTGACCTGGATGGCGTTATCGAGCAAACCGATGGACGTACACGGGTCGAAATTGCAGCCGGCACCACGGAAATGCAAAACTTCGCCAACTGGTTTGTTTATTACCGCTCGCGCGTCAACGCCACCAAGGCGGCGATAGGCCGGGTCATCAATAATACGGATGCGTCACGTATGGGTTTTAGCGGATTTAACATGGGACTCCAGAAAGGCCTGGAAACGATGACCGATACTAATTTAAAGCGTCTATTGCTGACGACTTTTTATGGGGTAGTAATCCCGGCTAAAGGCACCCCGGCCCGTAATTCGCTCAAAGCTACCGGCCAGATGTATCAATCTACCACCAGTGGAGCAATATTATCGGCTTTGAACGGTGGAGAATGCCAGCAAAATTTTAATATTTTGATGTCTGATGGGTTCTGGAACGGATCTTCTCCCTCGGTCGGTAATGCCGATAACAGTACCGATAACATTGGCTTCGACGGTGACCAAACCGAGTCTAACGACGGCGGGAACTACGAAGATAGCTATAGCAATACGCTGGCCGACGTAGCAATGACATACTATGAAACCGACCTGAGCCCGCTGGCCAACAAGGTTCCGACTCAGGCGGGCGTCGACGAAAACGACCAGCAGCATATGGTCACCTATACCATATCGTTTGGATTGAATGGCACGCTGTTAGCTACTGCTGATCCACTCGCTATGGGCTTTAGCTGGCCCAATCCCACAATCGGCGATAGTGAAAAAGTAGACGATTTACGACATGCCGCCTACAACGGGCGTGGTAAGTATCTCAGTGCGCAAAATCCTGCCCAACTCGAAGCTTCGCTGAACACAGCTATCAGCGATATTGCGCAAAGAACCGCCACCGCGGCCGCGGTAGCGGTAAACTCGGCCAAGCTCAGCACCGAATCGGTGGTGTATCTGGGGCAATTTAATACCAACCGCTGGCAGGGTAGTTTGTTTGCCTTTCCGATTATCGACCAGAGTACCGGTGCACTCGCAACCACCGCGAAATGGGAGGCGGGCTCAGTGTTAGATTTGCGCGATATATCGGTAAATCCGAGAACCATCATTACCTATGATAAATCGGCCTCTGTTTCAGATGGCGTGCCTTTTCAGTGGGCCAGTCTTTCCACTAGTATGCAAGCTGATTTAACCACCAGCCCAAGCGGTGGTATCGACCTCACAGCGGTTGGTCAGGCCCGCCTCGACTATATTCGCGGCGACCGCTTAAACGAGGGTACCGGTTATGCGTTTCGTCAGAGAGCGTCATTGCTCGGTGACCTGGTTAATTCAGGCCCGGTATTTGTCGGTACACCTAACATGGCCTGGCCTGACAGTGCCCCGTTTCCTACCGGTTCTGATGCTTACTCTACTTTCAAAACTGGTAGTCTGGCAAACCGACAGAAAATCGTTTACATCGGCGCCAACGATGGCATGCTGCACGCTTTCGACGATAATACCGGTGAGGAAGTGTTTGCTTATGTTCCGGGGATGGCCTATTCGCAAACAGTCAACAAGGGTCTGCATTATCTGACCGACCCGAATTACCTGCACCAGTATTATGTCGATCTAACCCCTACTCTGTCTGACATTTTCATTCCAGGCACAGTTGGTGGAAACTGGACGACTGTTCTGCTGGGTGGTATGCGTGCCGGCGGACGTGGATACTTCGCGCTGGATGTCACAAATCCGACAAAATTTTCCGAAGCTAATGCCGCAGACATGGTTCTGTGGGAATTTACCAGCGACGATGATGCCGATCTTGGCTTTACTTATAGTCGGCCAACCATAGCTCTTACCAATGCTGGCACCTGGGTGGCTATATTCGGCAACGGCTATAACGATACCGGCAGCGGTGAAGCACAATTGTTTATCGTCGATATTGCCAAAGGCATTGATGGCACCTGGAGCGTCGGTGACTATAAAAAGATATCGACAGGAGTGGGAGTAGCCGCTAATCCAAATGGATTGGCCACGCCTGCACTGGCCGACCTGGATGGAAATGGAACCGTCGATCGTGCCTACGCTGGTGATCTACAGGGTAATATGTGGGTTTTCGACCTCTCGGGTACCACTGAAAGTTCGTGGAAGGTAGCCTACAAGTCGGGTTCCACACCGCAACCTTTATTTACCACGCAAAACAATGAGCCGATTACCGCGAAGCCTGTGCTGGCAAGCCATCCGACGCAGCCGGATTCAAGCAGTCCGTCGAACGCCCCCAATATCATGGTGTATTTCGGCACCGGTCAATACCTGGTCGATGCGGATAAATCAAGCACGAACAACCAGTCATATTATGGGGTGTGGGACAAGGGTGACTCAGCTCTGGCCAGCACTGACTTAATCCAACAGACATTCGACAGCAACTTTACAAGCAGGGTCCTGACTAGAAATTCGGTCGACTACTCGATCGACTATGGCTGGTATTTTGACTTTCCATTATCGGGTGAACGCTCAGTCACGAATTCAATCGCCCGGGCCGACACGGTATTTTTCAATTCCTTCGTACCAGAGGACGACCCCTGTTCGGCGGGTGGTTTTGGCTTCAAGTTCGCGGTCGATATGAATACCGGTGGTTCTCCGCTGAAGCCGGTAATCGATTCCAATAACGATGGTATAATCGATGGTAATGACTATCTGACTAATTCTGGTGGCAGTCAAAGCACACTGGCAGCCATTCGTCAGGAAGGTTTCCTGCCCGAACCAGTATTTATCGAAGATCTGTCATTTACTGCTGAAGTAGCAACCAAAATTAAAGCCTTGCAGAATGTCCCTACTGGCCGATTTTCCTGGCAGGAATTGATTAACTAAGGAATTATAAATCATGAAAAAATATTTCTATTTACCCGGCATCCTGATTGCCACCTTTCTATTCGCTTCTTCGGCTTCGGCAGAATTACCCGGCTGGTACCCGAAAAGTTTCTTTCTGGCCGGTTTTGTCGATTCGCTACAAGGGAGTTCTATAACTATCGACAATTTGCCATTGTTGTTAAGCCCGACCGCGAAGTTTGCCACGGAGAGCAACGCTGACGCCAATATCAAGAACCTGAAAATCGGACAAATGGTTGGGGTTGAAACCATTGTCATCAACAAGCGGCGACTGGTTGATCGAATCTGGTTAATCCCAGAGAATGAGTATTCGAAATTTAACCCACCGCAATAAGGTAGGAGAATTCAGTGAACAGACGTCATACAAACGGGTTTTCATTGATCGAGTTGATAGTTGTGGTGGGGATCATAGGCATTCTTGCGGCAGTATCGCTGGCATTTTATGGAAACTACATAATCTCGGCTAACCGTACCGATGGCAGATCGGCTTTAACTGGAACCTCAGCTTCGCTGGAAAAATGCAAGGCTCTTTATGCCAATTACAATAGTGCGAACTGCAACGTTGCTTTTCCAGTAACTTCCGATAAAGGATTATATTCGGTCGCCGCAACAGCCATTGCTGGAGCAACTTTCACGCTGACTGCCACTCCGGTAGCCGGTGGAGCCCAGGCGGCCGATACCGACTGCACTAGCCTGACCCTGACCAATACCGGGATAGAAGGCGGTACCGGCGCGGATGTTACCGCGTGCTGGTAATCTGAGCCGCGTTAGGGATCAATGGGGTCACAGGATCAATGGGGTCAGACTCGATTGATTTTTGATGAAATGAGTTACATTACGGCCATCTCGGGAAAAATCAATCGAGTCTGACCCCATTGATCTTTGACCCCATTGATCTTGGCCCATTGATCTTGAAAACGAAGCCTGTTAATTGAGTTATAATCGCTGCTTTCAAAACTGCGTAGATTTACCCATTATGAAGCGTAAGGCAGTGGCTCTGATCTCGGGTGGTCTCGATTCATTACTCGCCGCGAAACTGATTCTGGACCAGGGGGTCCACGTTGAAGGGATTAATTTCTTCACCGGCTTTTGC
>JBGMRM010000253.1:0-4035 GCA_048061415.1 Gammaproteobacteria bacterium
GGAGGGGAAAATCAAACCCGGTGGCACGATAATCGAAGCTACCGCGGGTAACACCGGCCTCGGCCTCGGCCTGGTTGCTGCGCAAAAGGGATATCAGTTAATACTGGTTATTCCCGACAAGATGAGCCCTGATAAAATTCGACACATTCGCGCTATGGGCGTCGATGTCCGACTGACGCGCTCGGACGTGCAAAAAGGTCACCCGGAATATTATCAGGACTATGCGGCAAGACTGGAAAAGGAGGTTCCCAATTCATACTGGATAGATCAGTTTTCCAATCCCAACAATCCACTCACACATGAAATTAGCACCGGCCCGGAAATTCTCGCGCAAATGGACGGTAAGATCGATGCGATGGTAGTCGGTGTCGGCTCCAGTGGCACGGTAACCGGCCTGGGTCGCTTCTTTAAGAAAGCTGCCCCCGAGTGTGAGATGATCCTCGCGGACCCGCAGGGTTCGATACTGGTCGAGACCATCGAGACCGGGGTTATGCCAAAAGCCACGAGCTGGCTGGTTGAGGGCATAGGGGAAGATTTCGTGCCTTCGATCTGCGACCTGAGCCTGATTACCAAAGGTTATACCATTCCCGACCGGGAGGCATTTCAGATCCAGCGCGAGTTGCTTAAAAAGGAAGGCATCATGGCCGGGTCTTCAACCGGGACCCTGCTTTCCGCGGCGCTTCGATATTGCCGCGAACAGACTACACCCAAACGCGTCGTTACCCTCGCGGGCGATACCGGCAACAAGTATTTATCCAAGTCCTTTAACGACGCCTGGCTGGCCGACCAGGGGTTGTTGACGCGGGAAGAATTTGGCGACCTGCGGGATATAATCGCGCGCCCAGCAGATACGGGTGACATCGTAACCGTTACCCCTGCGGATAACTTAATCACCACTTATAAGCGCATGCGCATGTTCGACGTTTCGCAACTTCCAGTGCTCGATGATGGCAAGGTCGTAGGCCTGATCGACGAATCGGATATTTTACTGGGAATCTATAACGACGAGTTGAAGTTCGAAAAGAAAGTCTCCGAGGTAATGGTCACCGACCTGGAAATTGTCGATCCCTCGGCCAGTATCGACTCGATCCTGCACCTGTTCAAGAAAGACAAGGTCGCGATTGTCGCCGATGGCGAAACATTTTACGGATTGATTACGCAGATCGATCTGATCAACCATTTACGTAAGGCTACGCTATAAAACCCAATCGCGGTTAATGCCGGCGTTTGCACAAAGCTCAGGTTTAAACGGCCTCGAGTTCTTCTTCGCTGATCGAGCGAGATTTTTTCTTCGACCTGGCTACCTGGGGACTGTCTTTGAGCGACAGGGCCCGCTCGGTCTCCAGCATATAGTCTCGCGTGATCGGTAAGGCATCGACCTCACGGGTAATCTGTAGTTGTAGTACGGTAATATTCTGCACCCGAAATGCCATTTCACTGGCGAGCAGGTACATTTCCCACATACGGCAAAATCGCTCATCGAAGATTTTGGCAATATTTTCACGGTTTTCGCTGAATCGCTCGTACCACCGGCTTAATGTTTTTGAGTAGTGCAGGCGAAGGTTCTCCATGTCGGTAATCCAGAGACTATGGCGTTCCGTCGCCTGGGCCAATTGCGATGTTGTGGGCAGGTAACCGCCAGGAAAGATGTATTTTCGAATCCAGGCGGGTACCGGCTGAGGTTTCTCCATGCGGGCGATAGTGTGGATTAATGCGACACCATCAGGCTTTAGCAATTCTCTGACCTTACCGAAGAATTGCCCGTACTGGTACTGCCCCACATGTTCGAGCATTCCCACCGACACGATGCGGTCGACCTGTTCGCTCAGGGTGCGATAATCTCGTAACTCGATTCGTATTTGCCGATCCAGCCCGGCCTGTTTTATCCGCTCCTTCGAGAGTTTGTATTGCTCCTCGGATAAAGTAACGCCCAGCACCTGGCAATCTAAAGTTTTCGCCAGATATATTGCCATACCGCCCCAACCGGACCCAATGTCCAGCACCGTCATCCCTGGTTTAATATCGAGTTTAGCCGCAATGTGGCGCTTCTTTAACAGTTGCGCAGTTTCGATATCCTCGTCACCCTGCGGAAAATAGGCACAGGAATACTGTCGGTCCGAATCGAGAAACAAATCGTACAGTTCACCGGATAAATCATAATGGTGCGCAACGTTACGGCGCGCCCGGCCCATCGGGTTGTAATGGTCCAGGGCTGCTATAACACTATAAAAAATGCGGGAAATTTCTCCCAGCCACCCATTCGAAAGGATAATTTCGGAACGCCCCCATACTTCGAGGAATCCACCCAGCGTGCCCTCCTCGACCAGTAACTTGCCGTCCATGTAGGCTTCGCACCAACCCATGGAGGTCGCAAACATCAGGCGTTTTGCGATTGAATTATCGGTCAGGCGTAAAACAACCTCTGGCTTACCAAACTCGGATATTTGATGCCGATTTCCTGATGCATCGATTAATGAAACCGTTCCATATCGGATAACGCGCCGCATCACTGGTATCAGTAACATTTCTACACCCCCCTAAAACAGTATCTATACGTCTTCTAACGGCCTGATTTTACCTTTTTCGCTGCATTTATCCATACCTGTAGTGGCGCAAATACTCACTTTTACCCATCAGAAGAACCCGGCAAGAAACAGAAATTCTATATTTTAGGGAACCAGCCGCCCAATTTTGACATCCCGAGCAAAACATTATTTAATGACATCGAATCGGGGAAGCTCCTCGTAAACCCTGAATCAGGTCGATCTTCCGGTTGTCAGCACGACCAACGGATCGTTCCGAGTACCGGTGATTTTAATTCCAGGCAAGCCCGCAAATTGCATTAAGACTGTGACGACTCGATGAATGAAATCAATTAACTCAGGATCCTACGATGGATATACAACGTCTGCTCACCAGCCTCAGTTTTAAGATTATTGTTCAGTTCTACCTCGTCCTGGCCGCTATAGGCATAATTATCGCCTGGAAGTTCGACTTCATCTATCGGTTTTACTTCGAAAATCAACAAACCCCGACCGGAATTATAATCAATAGCGCCATCGTCGTAATCTGGATGAGTGGCATGCTCAATATTCTGTACCAACTGTATCGTTACAAACGGGAAGAACAGGTCATCGTAGATTTTGTCGGTAACATCGAATTCCTGAGGTCGGATTTAACCGACCATTTGCCACCAGAGTCGATCCTCTCCCGGCGTTACGCGACGATGCGGTCGATTCAGTCAGCAGGTGGCGAAATAAACCACAGCGCGCTCGCTGCTATGCTCAGTGCTGACGAAGGAACCAAATTTGGCCTGGTCAGATTTATCAATAATATCCTGATACTAACGGGTGTATTCGGTACGATCGTAGCGCTCTCTATCTCGCTACTCGGCGCCTCCGACCTAATCGATTCGGCGGCGGGTAGCCTCGGTGGCATGGGCCTCGTGATCCATGGTATGTCGACAGCACTTTCGACGACGATTACCGCGATTGTCAGTTACCTCGTCTTTGGTTATTTTTATACTCGCCTGATCGATGTGCAAACCCATTTTATCAGCAGCATCGAAAATCTGACCTCGGTTTACCTGCTACCTCAGTTCGTTAAACGCAGTGACGACATTGCTTACAAAATGGGTGACCTGATCAAATCCGTGATCCACGCTGCCGAAAAACTGAAAAATACCCAGGAAGTCTACCACGCATCGTCGTTAAGCCTGCAGGAGGGAATTAACCACAACAGGGAGCAAATTGAACGGCTCGGCCACCACCTGTCGGAGATAAAATCCCTGTTACGTGAGGGCTTCCGACTTCCCTCGACACGCTCGGGTTCCGAGTAGAAGGCTAACCCTTATCATGCATACCAGCTTCGCCACCATCGGTCAGCGACAGGTCGGCCACACCGGGGATAATAGCTTCTGGCCTTCGTTCACCGACATCATGATGGTGGTAGTGATGATCTTTTTGCTTACCTCAACTATTTTAATGGTAAAAAACTGGGAGCTGGTTGAACAACTGCGTGAAAGCATGATGGCTG
>JBGMRM010000254.1:0-4034 GCA_048061415.1 Gammaproteobacteria bacterium
CGCTCAAACAACAGGTTAAACTGGTCGGGGTTGACCGAGGTGATGCCCAGTACATAGCACACCGTCGAATTGGCCGCCGAACCACGGCCCTGGCAGAGTATCTTCTGCCGCCTGGCCCAGTGCACGATATCCCATACCGTGAGAAAGTAATCGGCGAAATTGAGTTGCTCGATCAGCCCCAGTTCGTGTTCGATGGTCTCCAGCACCTGGCGCGAAGGATGGTCGAAGCGCGCCCGCACACCTTCGTCTGTCAGTTCGCGCAGGTAACTTTGTGCATCGTGACCCTGTGGGATCATTCCCTTCGGATAGTGGTAAGCGAGTTGATCCAGGTCGAATACGCAGGATCGGTTTAATTCGGCCGACAGGGATAAAGCGCGCTCGTAGTTCGGAATAGCCGAAAACAACCGATGCAGTTCAGATTGTGTGTGCAAACAGCGTTCGCTGTTCGGAAACAGGTGTTGTTTGCAGTCATCGAAAACCCTGTTGTTACGAATCGCCTGCAACAAATCGCTCATGCATTTTTGCGCGCGCCGATGGAAAAACACATCCTGGCTTAGAATGAATTCGAGTCCGTATTTTTTCGCCAGTTTCAGGACTGGCTTAATCCAGCGATCTTCGGCCGGATGCAGATGACGGCTGATCGCAAGATAAAAGTCGCCCTGGAACAGGGTACGCAGTTCGACATAGTGCTGCGGCCTGTTCCGGCAGCGGATATTGCCGCGCATCGGTTGAATCGCAAACAGGCCTGTCATATCGCTATCGAGTAAGTGCGCCAGTGGAATATTCGCATACTCCTTACCATCGCGATGCGCTTCACTCAGGAGTCGATTCAGGTTGGTGTAACCGGTCTGATCCCTGGCCACCAGCACCAGTGTATCCTGCAACAATAACGGTAGATCGTGATCCCGCTGGAAATGAATTTCCGCCCCATAATTCAGCTTTAACCCCTGGTGTTCCCCCTGCTTTTTAATATGGGCCAATTCTCGATAACAGCGCGCCAGCCCATAGCCACCATCGAAGTCGTTGATGCATAAAGACCCATACCCCAGGTGGTTTGCACGCGCAACCAACTCAAGCGGATGCGACGCCCCGTGCAAAAAACTGAAGTTGGTTTTACACAACCACTCGTTAAAACCGGCAAAATGATTTTTTCTCGTATGCATGAGTTACCAGCTTCAAAAACTACTCCAAATATTAAGGAAACCCCTCATTTCGGGCTTGATGCAGGTATGTCCGGAATAAATCTTTACCGGCAGTTTTACCTATTTTTAGCGTTATCGAATGAGTACCAGCTACCTCGGGCGGAAGCGTAACCACCGGGATATTATTACAGGACGTTGTGCGACAGGGATGTCGCGCACGAGCCCCCAGGGAAGGGTTAACGGCGTTCCTGTAATAGTATACCGGTGGTTACGCTAGCCAGGGGAAAAGGGGCTAAAAATACTCTCCCTGCTTAAACCACTTCCCATCCCCATCACGATACACCCAGCTCGCTCGGCCCCGTGTATCCTTCAGCACATAGTAATCCCTGTTCTGGCGCTCCGGATTTTCGTCTAACCACCACCGACTCGCACAGCGTTCGAGGAAAATCCCCGGGTTAATCGTCGGCGCTTCGATTTCAGTCGGCGTCTGGTAGTAAAAAAGGGGGCGGTAGGTCGAGCTGCTGGACCACTGGTAATAATCGAATGGGGGTTCGGCGACCGCCCCGGGTGACACGGCTCCGAATGACTGTTCCGGGTAAAAACTGGCTTCACAGTGGTAGGTTTCGACCGCCACCGGCAGTTTGTTCTGTAACTCTCGCAAATCCTGTAGCCTGATATCGGCGCCAGCATCGGAGAACAGATCCCACAGAATCGGTGGCAGGTGAATACGTTCGCAGATCTCAACCCGCCAGGCGATAAACGGCATCGCTTCGGGCAGGTCGAGGTCTTTATCGCGCGCCTGTAATTTTTGCATCAAGTCATCGTAAACATACCAGGCCTGGTACAGCGCGGTTTTAAATGCCGGCAACTCGCGATGCAATGAATAGGGGTGCCGAAACGATAATTCGACGCTAATTTTCTGGTAATTAAACAGCGTGATCTGCCAGAGTATGCGGTTGATATGTTCACTCTCGTTGCACCTGAATTGCTCGCACAGGCGTTCGAAGTCTTCGCGCAGCAGCGCTTCGATATAACACCACTGGTTCAACGGATATTCCAGTTCACGGCTCACCATCGGCCTTTGTGCCTGTGCGAGCGCGACCCAGGGGAAACCCTCTAAATCGGATGCGGTAGCAAAGGTCCAGCACCAGATTTTGCCCGCCCAGACATCGAAGCGTCGCGCCATGGCCTGATAGTCGGCCTGCTTTAATGCGAAAGGCCCGGCCAGGCCGGTTCGGCTGATGAAGCGCCTTAATTGCGCCTGCCTGGCTCGAAAAGAAGCCGCGTTAAACCGCCTGGCCCTGCTCGCCTCCAGATGCGTGATCAAAGCTTCCTGTGGCGCAAACCAGAATTCCCATTCGAGCAGTTGATAGATGTTGCGATTCAGCAGGCTTTGTAAAAAATAAATACCCCGTGCCTGCTGGTGCATTTGAAAACAAAGGTACACCAGGCATTGCCAGGGATGGTTCGCGAACACCGCGATATACCCCGCGCCATGATGGTAGCGCAGTATCGGGTCAAACAACTGTTCCAGATCGCAGGCGTATTTTTGTTTCTGAGTGAGCCAGAATTGCTCGCAGTCAACAACCCTGCAAAGCAGAATACGGTCCGACCACTGCATCACCGTCGGCGACAGGGCGAATGGATTAGCCGCCGCCTGTTCCGAGTAGATCGCTACATAGGCCGGGAAGTCGTCCGCCTCGGTCAACTGGCTGAGTTGTATAACCCGGGCGTTCGATACTGAGCCCGGCTTAGTCACGATCTACATACACTTGCTGCGCGCGCATGGTTAGCCTGCCAGCCTCGTGTCCCTTGATGACCTGTAGCGAAAACTCACCCTGCCCACCCTGCCAGGTGTTGATCCGCAGGCTGGCATATGGATTGCCCTGTTTCGGGCTGAGAAAATAATGCCGAATCAAAAATACAATCTGCCGGTACTTGCGTGCCTGCTGGCTGACAAACGCGAGGTCGCCGGTAGAAAATTTTTTCGGCGAATCGATGATAATCCGCTTGAAGGTATCCTCCAGAAACAGCGGCCTCAATTCTTTCACCGGTTGCGCCGAACGCATGAAAAACAGGCGCTGCAGGTCAACACCATGGCTGATCCAGCTCGATGCAAAAATTCCGAGGCCATGGTGATGATAGATCCAGACGCTGGCCGGTATCTGCTGTTTTAAGAATTGCAGTGGAATCAGTCGGCCGTTCAGGCCGGGAGGTATACCCCACTCGACCAGGTCACCCGGCTTAACCCCGGCAAAAACACGGTCCAGCGCCTCGATACCCGAATGCAATAGCTGACCCTGGCCAGAAGCCGCCGGATTTAATAAGCGCGCAGATACCAGGTGGTCGGAGAGAGATGTATCGCTGAATTGCACAGGGATTGACGCCATGGCTTAACCAGAAGCCTGCTAGCTGCTAGGTTTTGCGGACGACGCCAACCAGCTTACCGATGATCTGCACACTCCGGGCTGGCACCTCACGTGTCGCAAACTCGGGATTCGATGGCAATAGCTGGCAACGATCACCCACCATGTTGATGCGTTTCAGGGTAATTTCGTCGTCGATGCGCAGCGCGAGGATGTCGCCCCGGCTGGCTTCCTGCTGCAACTTGATCATCGCGATATCACCATCGGTGATCGAGTCACCCGACATACTCTCGCCCACCACGCGCAGCGCCTGTATATCGCCACCGCCAAAAAAATCATGGTTGAGTGAAAATGACTCGTCGGATTCATCGAAAACCGGTAAGGGTGTACCCGCCGGGATGGTCGCCACCAGGTTGAATTCGCTGCCCCGCACCGATGGCTCGTGCGCCAGCATATAATCCGACACCCGCTGCGCACGTTGCCTGATATAACCTTTTTTACCCAGCGCCTTGAGGTGGAACCGCGC
>JBGMRM010000255.1:0-4029 GCA_048061415.1 Gammaproteobacteria bacterium
AGCGGATTGATTTTTTACCGGCACTCCCCAAATGTCCGGGGTCAAATTCTTTCGGCCCTCGACGCTTATATTTATCTGTTTGTTAGCAAATTTTAAATAATTACTTGGCAAGCCCGTTAGAGTTGGCTATATTTCATTCATGCATGACACATACGCACCCTTCCACCTCCCAGTCCTGGCCGACCGCCGGGCGCCCCTGCCTGCGTATGCACTGCTATCTCTGCTGCTCGTTCTGCTGCCGTAAGGCAGATGAGAACTCCTGACGAGGGCAAACGTAAGTAACAAACCCATTTTATATTCACGTTAAACGAGATAGCCATGAGCAAAGAAAAATTAATTATATTCGATACCACGCTGCGCGATGGTGAGCAAAGCCCCGGTGCTTCGATGACGCGGGATGAAAAAATCCGTATCGCCAGGGCGCTGGAAGTTATGAAGGTCGATATTATCGAGGCCGGTTTCCCGATCGCCAGTAATGGCGATTTTGAAGCGGTTAAAGCCGTCGCCAAGGTGATTAAGGACAGCACCGTGTGTGCACTGGCCCGTGCCAAACAGGTCGATATCGAGCGCGCCGGTGAAGCAATCAAGCCCGCAATTTCGGGACGTATTCATACTTTTTTGGCCACTTCCCCGATTCACATGGAGCATAAATTGCGCATGTCGCCCGACGAAGTTGTCGATTCCGCGGTGAAATCGGTTCGAATGGCGCGAAAGTATACTGATAATGTCGAGTTTTCTCCCGAGGATGCCGGACGCTCCGAGCCTGATTTTCTCTGCCGCATACTCGAAGCGGTGATCGCCGAGGGCGCCACCACGATCAATATTCCGGACACGGTTGGATACAATATCCCACACCAGTTCGGTGCTTTGATCAAGGCATTGATCGAACGCATTCCCAACTCCGACAAGGCAGTATTTTCAGTTCATTGTCATAACGACCTTGGCCTTGCGGTCGCCAATTCACTATCTGCGGTATTGCAGGGTGCACGTCAGGTCGAATGTACCATTAATGGCCTGGGCGAACGCGCGGGTAATGCCTCGCTGGAAGAAATCGTCATGGCGGTACGTACGCGACAGGACGTATTTCCCTGCGATACCCTAACCGATACTACGCAAATTTTGGCCTGCTCCAAGTTGGTCGCCGGTATCACTGGATTTGTCGTTCAGCCGAACAAGGCGATCGTCGGCGCGAATGCATTTGCACACGAATCCGGTATCCATCAGGATGGCGTACTCAAATCGCGCGAGACTTACGAAATCATGCGCGCGCAGGACGTCGGATGGTCCAACAACAAACTGGTGCTCGGCAAACACTCAGGACGCAACGCCTTCAAAACCCGCATGGCTGAGTTGAATATCGATTTTTCTTCCGAAGAAGAACTCAACGAGGTTTTCGCCCGTTTTAAAACCCTGGCCGATAAAAAACACGATATCTTTGACGAGGACTTACAGGCACTGGTGACCGAAACCGCGCTCGAAACCGAAAACGAGACGATCAAACTGGTGAGTTTGCACGTTTGCTGTGAAACCGGTGAAACGCCCAGTGCGACCATGACCCTGAACATTAACGGCGTAGAGAAAAAATCTGAATCTTCCGGGGATGGTCCTGTCGATGCCTGTTTCAAGGCAATCGAAAAGCTGACCCAAACCGGCGTCAAATTGCAGTTGTACTCGGTCAATGCGATCACCACCGGCACCGATTCGCAGGGCGAAGTGACGGTACGGGTAGAAAAAGATGGCTACGTAGTCAATGGCCAGGGCGCCGATACCGATATTGTAATTGCCTCGGCCAAGTCTTATATCAACGCGCTCAACAAGGTCGTGAGTAATTCAGGCAGAACTCACCCACAACTGGGCGATGTCTGATAAGCGGGTACTCAGCGCGTGTTAAGCGCCAGGCAACAACACTGCCTGAAAGGCATCGGTGTTCGCCGATGGGTTGAACGATTCTCTGCTCCAGCAGGAGCAGAGAATATTCTACCTACCCTTGCCCGGGAAATACCCCCGCCGGCGGCAGCAACCCCAACAAAGGAACCGACATCGCTGGAACCCGCACCGGCTAGCACTAGACTATGCCTCGATACCTGGGACGATATCACGCGCTCGATCCATCGATGCGAAGCCTGCGAACTGGCCAACAACTGCACCCAGAAGGTGCCGGGCGTCGGCAATCAGCAGGCCGATTTGATGATTATCGGCGAGGGGCCAGGCCACGAGGAAGACATCAGGGGTGAACCGTTTGTCGGGCGCTCCGGACAATTGCTCGATAAAATGCTACAGGCGATTGGTATCTCGCGTTCACAGGTGTTTATCACCAATATTGTCAAATGCCGGCCACCGAATAATCGCGACCCGCACCGCGACGAGGTAGAAGCCTGCAATACCTTCCTACGCGCGCAAATTAAACAAATAGCGCCGAAAGTTATCTTATCGGTGGGTAGAATATCCGCACATAGCCTGCTCCATTCAACTCGTCCGGTCGGTCAGTTGATCAGGCAAATCCACCAGCTGCCCGATTCGGAAATTCCGGTAAAAGTGACCTATCACCCAGCCTATTTGCTGCGCACCCCATCGGCCAAATCGATCGCCTGGGAGGATATGAAAACACTACACCAGATACTGGGCAAAAATTCGTGACTTCAATGAGTGAAACCGAGCTTTCTTTCAAACCGATGAAAATCGCCGATGTGCCCGAGGTGATCAACCTGGAAAACGACGTTTACGATTTCCCCTGGTCGGAGCGAATATTTCAGGACTGTATCCGGGTTGGTTACGATTGCTGGCTCGCGCTCCAGCAGAATCAAATTGTCGGGCATGCGGTTATCAGCGTAGCAGCGGGAGAAAGCCATATGCTGAACCTGTCGATAGCAAGACAACATCAGGGTAAGGGCTACGGTAAATTATTTATCCACTTTCTGCTCGACATCGCACGGAAAAAAAGCGCCGAAATCATGATGCTGGAAGTCAGACCCAGCAATACGCACGCGATTAATTGCTATAATTCGTCTGGATTTAATGAAGTCGGTTGCCGAAAAGATTATTATCCCGCGCCCGAGGGTAAGGAAGATGCGTTACTCTTTGCCCGGCAAATTTCCTGAGGGCACCGCTATTAATTCGATATTCCAGTAGTAACAACGACCGTTTGAGTAAATATTAATGTCTGACATCGACGAAATGCGTCGGCGCCGTACCTTCGCGATCATTTCACATCCAGACGCAGGTAAGACAACGGTGACCGAAAAGTTGCTGCTGTTCGGCAAGGCGATTCAGATGGCTGGGACGGTTAAAAGCCGCAAGGCCGCCCGGCACGCTACTTCCGACTGGATGGAAATGGAAAAGCAACGCGGTATTTCCGTCACCTCTTCGGTGATGCAGTTCCCCTACAGGGACAGCATCATCAATTTACTCGACACACCAGGACACGAAGATTTTTCCGAAGATACCTATCGCACACTGACTGCGGTTGACTCGGCCCTGATGGTGATCGACTGCGCCAAGGGCGTGGAAGAAAGGACCATCAAGTTAATGGATGTCTGTCGGCTGCGCGATACGCCGATCATCACCTTTATCAATAAGCTCGACCGCGAGGGTCGCGACCCTATCGACCTGATGGACGAAGTGGAGGATGTGCTGAAAATCCGCTGTGCGCCGGTGACCTGGCCGATCGGCATGGGTAAGCAGCTGAAAGGCGTGTTTCATTTACACCAGGACTCGGTGCACCTGTTTTCCGCCAGCGACGCAGACAAAATTTCGTCTGGAGAAGTGATCGAAGGTCTCAATAACCCTCGGCTGGATGAAGTCCTGGGCAGTATGGCTGCCGAATTTCGCGAAGAAATCGAACTGGTTCGGGGCGCCTCGAACGAATTAGACCTCGACAGCTACCTGCGTGGCGAACTGACCCCGGTATATTTTGGCTCGGCGATTAATAATTTTGGTATGGCCGAATTGCTCGATGCATTTATCCAGTACGCCCCGCCCCCGATGGCCCGCCCGACGCAAACACGCAAAGTGCAACCCGACGAGGAAAAG
>JBGMRM010000256.1:0-1677 GCA_048061415.1 Gammaproteobacteria bacterium
AAATAACAGGGGCCAGATCGTTAAAGGCGCGAACGCCAATGGCATTAAAGCGCCGAAAAATGCCGCCAGGGCGAGTATCGCAGGGTAGGGCAATTTAGCTAAAAGTTTACTCATATATCGAAGAATCTCGGGATTGGTTTATAACGCAGGCAAGCCTGATTCGACTGCCATAATCGCAATAGATTCCGGCTCGGGGGCCGGAATGACGGCTGGGAGGTGGGATTTTATCATTCCAGGCTTGACCCCGCGACTGCCCAGAATAATTTATACTATCAATGATAATCAATGTAAAAATCAGCATATTACTCCATTATTTTGCGTATTAGACTTGATTATTAGATTAATGATAGTTAGCAATGTCTGTGTTCTGGAAAGCGTAACCACCGGTATGCTTTTACAGGGCCTTGTGCGACAGGGATGTCGCGCGCGAGCGCCCTACTGAACAATTGACTTACTGTCGTCGATCACCTGGTAAAGGTGTACTTGCCGGCTATCGGCATTGAGCACCTTGAAGGTCAGGTTATCCAGGCTAATCGACTCGCCGCGGTCGGGTAGATGCCCAATCTGGCCGAGCAGGTAACCCCCGATGGTTTCGACTTCATCGCTGGTGAATTCGGTTTTAAAATAATCGTTGAAATCCTGCAGCGGGGTTAAGGCGCGCACGCTATAGCGATTGGTTCCGTGTAACTGTATATCGACTTCATCGTCATCGTCGTGCTCGTCGTCGATCTTGCCGACGATCTGTTCCAGCACATCCTCGATAGTCACCAGACCCGAGACGCCGCCGTACTCATCCACTATCATCGCCAGATGGCTGCGATTTTGACGGAACTCCTTGAGCAATACATTGAGCCGCTTGCTTTCGGGAATAAACGAGGCGGGGCGAATGTAATCGTTAAATTCGAAAATTTTGGATTTATCTACCGGGAACTGCAAAAGATCCTTGGCCAGCAAAATGCCGACTACATCGTCCTTGTCATCGTCGATCACCGGAAAGCGCGAGTGGCCGGACTCGGTAATAATTTCGATGATTTCAGCAAAGGAACTGGCGTGGTCGAGGACAATCATCTGCCCTCTCGGGATCATGATGTCGCGAACCTGCATGTCGGAGACCTGCAATACGCCTTCGATCATGAAGAGCTCTTCCGCACCAATCAACTGATGTGCGCGCAGGTTTTTTAACAGATCCAGCAACTGTTTTTGATTTTGGGGTTCGCCGTTAAATGTACCGAAAATACGCTCAAGCCAACCCCTCGTCGACCCGCCGATATCAGCGTCAGCCATCTCTGCTCCCACTGTCGTTGAACAGTTTAACTATTATACGGATTTATATAGCCGAGGGTCGATAGAATTTTGACCTCCAGTGCTTCCATTTTTTTTGCCTCGGCTTCGGTCTGATGGCCGAGGCCCTGCAAATGCAGCATGCCATGCACCACCATGTGGGCCCAGTGGGCCAACGGCGCCTTGCCCTGCTGCTCAGCCTCGGCTGCGACAACCGGCGCACAGATCACCAGGTCCCCCAGGCACTGGTAATCGAGATATTCGCTATCCGTAGAAAAGGATAACACATTGGTAGAGGCGTCAATTTCACGAAATTTTTGATTCAGCATCCGGCTTTCTGCTTCATCCACCACGCGAATAGTCTGTTCGAGATTGTCGTATTGCCGCTGCAATGAC
>JBGMRM010000256.1:1777-4028 GCA_048061415.1 Gammaproteobacteria bacterium
GGCAGATCGGTCTGGGTGATATCGCCGGTAACGACGGCTTTCGACCCGAACCCGATCCGGGTGAGAAACATCTTCATCTGTACCGGGGTAGTATTTTGCGCCTCGTCCAGTATCACGAAGGCATTGTTCAGGGTTCTGCCACGCATATAGGCCAGTGGCGCGACTTCGATCACGTGCCGCGATATCAGTTTCTCAACCTTGTCGAAGCTGAGCATTTCGTAAAGCGCATCGTAAACCGGGCGTAAATAAGGGTCGACCTTCTGCGCTAAATCGCCCGGCAAAAACCCAAGTTTCTCCCCCGCTTCGACCGCTGGCCTGGTCAGGATCAGGCGGCTGACCTCCTCGTTCTCGAGCGCCTGTACCGCCATCGCGACCGCGAGGTAGGTTTTTCCGGTCCCCGCTGGACCGATGCCGAAATTGATCACTTTTTTGGCGATACTCTGCACATAACGGCATTGCCGTTCGGACCTGGGTTTGATGTATTTGTTTTTAAGCCGGATGGTGAATCGATCGAGTTCGTCGATATCGTGCCTGTCGGAGACATTGAGGATGTTTTCGACTTCTTCAGCGGACAGCGCCGAAGCCCGGCTTTCGTTTAAAATTCGCTCGATGGCGCCGACTGTCTGGGGTGGGATTTTCCTGGTCGATGCGAGCGACAATTCGTTATCCCTGATGGTCAGGTTGACCCCGAAGTGCTTTTCAATCGCCTTGAGGTTCTGGTTCAGCGCGCCGCAAAAATTGGCAATCTGGTCGGGTACCAGATTGGACAGATCAATCGACTTGTTTATGACATTTCCCACAATGTGTAGTAATCGTCCTCCCGTTATTCGGCGATTACGCCGCGCAGTGAATTATTCAGCGCCTCGGTGATACGCACGTCTGCAAAATGGCCGATCAACGACTCGGGCGCGGGGAAGTTTACCACGCGATTATTCTCGGTTCTGCCACTGAGTTGCCGCTCGCTTTTGCGTGAATGGCCCTCGACCAGTACCGACTGCGTGGTACCGACCATTTTGCGCGCTATCTGACTCGCTTGTTGTAAGATCCGGCGTTGAAGGATTTTCAGGCGCTCCTTCTTTGTTTCCAGCGACAGCTCATCCGGAATAAAGGCCGCCGGGGTACCGGGCCGCCGGCTATAAATAAAGCTGAACGAGGTATCGAAGCCAATGTCGTCGATCAGCTTCATGGTGGCTTCAAAATCGGTCTCGGTTTCACCCGGAAAGCCGATGATAAAATCCGACGACAGGCTGATATTGGGGCGAATTTTGCGCAGCTTACGAATTTTGTGTTTGTATTCGAGCGTGGTATGGCCTCGCTTCATCATCATCAATACCCGGTCCGAGCCGCTCTGAACCGGCAGGTGCAGGTGGTTGACCAGTTCCGGCACACTCGCATACGCCTCGATCAGGTTATCGGAAAACTCTACCGGGTGCGAGGTGGTGTAACGAATCCGGTCGATGCCTGCTATCGCAGCCACGTAATGGATCAGCAGCGCGAGATCGGCGTAATCGCCATCGTGCATCAGTCCGTAGTAGGCGTTGACATTTTGACCGAGCAGATTGACTTCGCGCACGCCCTGTTCGGCCAGTGTCGCGACTTCGGCTACTACATCGTCGAGCGGGCGACTGATTTCTTCCCCACGGGTGTAGGGCACCACGCAAAAAGTACAATATTTGCTGCAACCCTCCATGATCGAAACGAAAGCCTTGACCCCGTCCGATCGGGGTTTGGGCAAGTGGTGGAACTTTTCGATTCCGGGAAAACTAATGTCCACCACGGCCTGCCCGGTAGCCTGGGCTTGCCCCAGCATTTGCGGCAGGCGATGCAGGGTTTGCGGGCCAAACACCATGTCGACAAACGGCGCGCGGGTTCGAATCGCCTCCCCTTCCTGACTGGCGACGCAGCCACCGACACCGATCAGCATCCCGGGTTTGTTTTGCTTGAGCTTCTTCCAGCGTCCCAGTTGCGAGAATACCTTTTCCTGCGCCTTCTCGCGGATGGAACAGGTATTGAGCAGCAGGACATCCGCCTCGGCTTCTATTTCCGTCACCGCGAGCTGGCAGCCATGCGCGAGCACATCCAGCATTTTCGCCGAATCGTATTCGTTCATCTGACACCCGTGGGTTTTAATAAAGACCTTTCCGCCCATGCGCCCATTTTAACTAAAAGTTTAACTAAAAGCGCGCAACATACACGGAGTTTATGGATTTTTCTAGCGACTTCCGGGGGCTAGCTTTTTGACTGAGGATCG
>JBGMRM010000257.1:0-4002 GCA_048061415.1 Gammaproteobacteria bacterium
CCAGTAATCGACATCATTCTTTTATAAAAAACCCCGCCCCGGCTGCGGGGTTTTTTGTTTTTGGGAAGCGCTAGACACCGTCAAGACTGTGTTTTAGAGTGTCAGGACCATCGGCTATCGCGTAATTGGTAATCATTAACAAATGAATTGGCTTCGAGGTATTTTTATTGCATTAACTGCCCTGGCTATTGTGCAGATTCTGTTTTATTACCCGCAAATGCCCGATGTTGTTGCCTCTCATTTCGATGGTTCGGGTACGCCCAACGACTGGGCCGGGAAAACCGGCTTTTTTGCGCTGTACGGGATTATTCTGGCTCTACTTGTCATTATTTTTCTGTACGTCCCAATCTGGTCGGAAAAGCATCGGAAATTCGGCATGAACTTACCCAACCGGGACTACTGGCTCGCCCCCGGACAACGGGCGCAGACCCTGTCATTTTTCAAACGTCAGATGATGATTATGGGAATCGTTCATCTGGCGCTGGCACTTTTTACCATTCAGCTGGTGATTGATGCCAATTTCGACTCTTCACCAGTACTGGATGGAAGTATATTCATGGTACTGTTAATTTATTTCGTTTTTCTCGTAGCCTGGCTTATTCATTTTTTTCTCAGGTTTCGAAAGCCCGTTTGAGCCTGCCGAAGGATCTATGAGAAGCACACAGGTCATACATATAGTTTCCTGCCACGCCGAAGGCGAGGTTGGCAATGTGATTGTCGGCGGCGTCGCACCACCCCCCGGAAAAACCCTCTGGGAACAGGCGAGCTGGGTCGCGAAGGACCAGCGGCTGCGCAATTTTCTACTCAACGAACCACGCGGCGGCGTATTCAAGCATATCAATTTGCTGGTACCCGCCAAACAGCCCGAGGCCAGCTTCGGTTTCATCGTCATGGAACCGGAGCATACACCGCCGATGTCGGGTTCGAATTCAATTTGCGTGGCGACGGTACTGCTCGATACCGGGTTGATCGAAATGCAGGAACCGGTCACCGAATTTTACCTCGAAGCCCCGGGCGGCCTGGTCGGCGTGAAAGCATTTTGTGCCCAGGGAAAGGCGCTAAGCATCGAAATTAAGAACCTGCCCTCTTTCGCCGACCGACTCGATGCCGCGCTCGAAGTACCGGGCATAGGCACCCTGACTGTCGATACCGCTTATGGCGGCGACAGTTTCGTCTTAGTCGACGCGTCGGCGCTGGGATTTCAAATTAAACCCGAGGAAGCGAGAGACATTGCCGAATGCGGCGCAAAAATTAGCGTCGCGGCAAACGAGCAACTCGGATTCAGCCACCCGACCATGCCTGACTGGAACCATATTTCGTTTTGCGAAATCGCGCTCCCGCTCGGCGAAGAGGATGGAATACCGGTGAGTCGAAACGCCGTGGTGATCGACCCCGGCAAGCTCGATCGATCACCCTGCGGCACCGGCTGCTCGGCGAGGATGGCAGTCCTGCACGCGAAAGGCCGGATGAAGGTCGGGGATCGTATGCTGGGCAGATCGATTATCGATTCGCGCTTCGACTGTGCGATCGTGGGCGAAACCGAGGTGGGCGGCAAAAAAGCGATTATCCCTTCGATCCGGGGTCGCGCCTGGATTACCGGTACGCATCAATGCATGCTCGACCCAGACGACCCCTGGCCACGGGGATACCGCCTGAGCGATACCTGGCCAATGAAAAAAAACTAACCGATTCAGGCTATTATTTCTTCGGCGCGTAACCGGCCAATCTGATCTGAATCCAGCCCCAGCACTTCGGATAAAACCTGGTCGGTATGCTGTCCCAGCGTCGGTGGGGCCCGTTTATACTCTATCGGCGTATCGGAAAATCGAATCGGGTTAGCAACGCTTGGCGCCTTACCCGCAAGCGGATGATCGAGCTCCTGTCTGATGCCGCGATGCTGCACCTGTGGATTGGCAAATACCTGATCGAGATTATTGATCGGGCCGCAGGGAATGCCCTTTTTGTTCAATTGATCCAGCCACCAATCGGTTGCCCGGGTAAGCATGATTTCGGCCACCTGGGCAATCAATGCTTCCCGGTTTTGAACGCGCGCACTGTTTTTCTGGAAGCGCTGATCGGATGCCAGAACGGGTACGCCTGCGAGATTACAAAAACGCTCGAACTGACTATCGTTTCCAATCGCCAGAATCATGTGCCCATCGGCAGTTTGAAACGCCTGGTAAGGCACGATATTCGGGTGCGCATTACCCAGGCGCCTGGGATTATTGCCAGTGGCAAGATAGTTCATCGCCTGGTTCGCCAGCGTCGCAACCTGAACGTCGAGCAGGGCCAGGTCGATGTACTGCCCGCAACCGCTTTGCTGGCGATGAATCAGCGCGGCCTGGATTGCATTCGCCGCGTACAACCCGGTTAAAATATCGGCGAGCGCGACCCCCACCTTCATCGGCTGCCCGTCGGCTTCACCGGTAATACTCATCAGCCCACCCATGGCCTGAATCATGAAATCGTAACCCGCACGCTCGGCGTAAGGCCCGGATTGCCCAAAACCGGTAATCGAACAGTAAACCAGTTTTGGATTGACGGCCTTCAGGTTTTCATAATCGAGCGCGTATTTGTTTAAACCGCCTACCTTGAAATTTTCGATCAGCACATCGCTGTTAAGCACGAGTTTGCGAATCAACTCCTGCCCACCCGGGTTTGCGATGTCGATACAGACCGAGAATTTTCCCCGGTTGGCAGCATGAAAGTAAGCCGCCTCGCTGGTAGGCTCGCCGCTTCGGTCGGGCATATAGGGTGGCCCCCAGCTACGCGTATCGTCACCCTGCCCGGGCCGTTCGACCTTGATCACCTCGGCGCCGAGGTCGGCCAGCATCTGGCTGGCCCAGGGCCCCGCCAGAATTCGACTCAGATCCAGTACACGATAACCCGCTAACGCTCCAGCCATTAGTTGAATGCTTGCAGGCCCGTTTGGGCGCGCCCTAATATCAACGCATGCACATCGTGCGTCCCCTCGTAAGTATTGACCGCTTCCAGGTTCATCACGTGGCGGATCACATGGAATTCATCGGAAACACCATTTCCCCCGTGCATATCACGCGCGACGCGTGCTATATCGAGCGCCTTGCCACAATTATTGCGTTTCATCATAGATACCAGTTCGGCCGGACAATTATCCGCATCCATCAAACGCCCCATTTGCAGGCAGGATTGCAAACCCAGGGTGATTTCGGTCTGCATATCGGCGAGTTTTTTCTGGATCAACTGGGTCGCCGCGAGCGGGCGGCCGAACTGAATGCGATCGAGCGTATACTGCCGCGCACTGTGCCAGCAAAACTCTGCCGCGCCCATGGTGCCCCAGGCGATGCCATACCGCGCCTTATTCAGGCAGCCGAATTGTCCTTTTAAGCCACTCACATCGGGGAACAGGTTTTCTTCGGGGACGAATACGTCCTGCATCACGATCTCGCCCGTTGACGACGCCCGCAGTGAAAATTTACCCTCGATTTTTGGCGTGGTGAGCCCTTCCATGCCGCGTTCGAGGATAAACCCGCGAATCACGCCGTCGAGTTTCCCCCAGACAACCATCACATCGGCAATCGGCGAATTGGTAATCCACATCTTCGCACCCTTGAGCGTGTAGCCACCATCGACCGCGGTCGCGGTGGTCTTCATGCTGCCGGGGTCGGACCCCGCATCGGGTTCGGTCAATCCGAAACACCCAACCAGTTCCCCTGTCGCGAGCCGGGGTAAATACTTTTCCCGTTGCGCTTCGCTACCGTAGGCGTAAATCGGATGCATCACCAGCGACGACTGCACGCTCATCGCCGACCTATAGCCACTGTCGACTCGCTCCACTTCGCGCGCCACAAGCCCGTAGGACACGTAGTTTACTCCGGCGCAGCCATACTTTTCCGGAATCGTCGCACCCAGCAAACCCAGTTCGCCCAGCTCATTCATGATTTCGCGGTCGAATATCTCTTCGCGGTTAGCCATCAGCACGCGCGGCATTAATTTATCCTGGCAATAGTCACAGGTAGCGTC
>JBGMRM010000258.1:0-4002 GCA_048061415.1 Gammaproteobacteria bacterium
TGCGGGGTCGAGATCGGCAATGACGGTGACCACGAGTCCGGGGGTGGTCGGTACCTGCGACAGAAACATCGAGCCGAATTTCCCGGCGCCGATCAGCCCGACCCTGACCGGTTTGCCGTCGGTTTCGCGTTGCCTGAGCGCTGAGTAGAGATACACGATGGGTTCAGGGTATTAATTCGGTCAGCGTGTCATCGGCTAATGCGGTGATCGGGGTGAAATCACGATGCGCGACCCATTCCGGACGCTTGAACTGACGGATGTGGTTATCGACATGGCACAGGGACAGGTAAACGATGGTGCGGTCCATCGGGCTGATATTGGGCGGGCTCGCATGCACTAACAAACTCGAAAACAACAACATCGATCCAGCGTCGCCGGTGGGCGCCACGCATCCACCCTGTCGATAAAGCTCGGTCACGGTGTCCCGGTCTAAAGTCCATAAAGGATAGCTGGTGGTTTCGAGGTCATGCCCCGCCTCCACCACGCCGTGTTTATGGCTTCCCGGCAGAAATATCAAAGGCCCATTCGCGGCGGTGACATCGTCGAGGAAAACAGCAATATTCATCGCCCGTGGCTCGGGCATCAAGTCGTCTCTGGCCCAGGTGCCGTAATCCTGGTGCCACTGCCATACATCGCCGTCGAATGCGGCTTTGGCGTTAACCTTATACTGGTGCATATAGACAGGGCCATCGAGCAACTGCATCACCGGATTGATCAACCGGGGATGGGCGCCCAGCCTTCTGAACGCATCATTATAGGTATGTGCTGCAAAGGCGGTGCGTGCCACGCCCGAGGTTTCGCGCCACACTTCTTCACGATTCTCCTGGTAAACGGCGGTGGCGGCCTGTTTCAGCACGTTGGTTTCTTCCGCGCTAAATGCATTGGGGAAGAAAAGGTAACCACTTCGATCGAATTCCTGGATTTGCTGTTCAGTCAATTGCATAGGTTTAGACTATAAGAGAAATTCATCCCGTTTAGCAATGTATTTAGCGGCTATCGGACTGCCTACCCGCGACTCCGCATAACCGCTAAAAAGAATGGAGGGGTCTGACCCTGGGATATCATTCGAAATCGCTGGTGAGGAAGTTTAGGTTTCGATTCTTAACTCAGGTACCATTGATAACCGAAGCGTCTATTTTACCGAAACCATTTTTGTCGGGGGACGACGAATCGATCAATTCAAACGCCGTGTTCGTTCCACATTGCTAAAAACCGTGCAGGTCGAGGCCGGGGAGGGTCGCGCCCTGCTCTGGTCGTTTGCCTATTTTTTCGCGTTGTTGTGCAGCTATTACATCATCCGGCCGTTACGCGATGAAATGGGCATACTCGGTGGTATCGAAAACCTGCAATGGCTCTTCACCGGCACGCTTTTGGCCATGACCGCGGCGGTTCCGCTGTTTGGATGGGTGAGTTCGCGTTTTCCGCGCCGGCAATTTTTACCCTGTGTTTATCTGTTTTTTATCGCCATGCTGTTGCTGTTCTATGCATTGATGGACGCACAAGGCGCATCAGCCTGGGTGGCGCGCGCTTTTTTCATCTGGGTGAGTGTGTTTAACCTGTTTGTGGTTTCGGTTTTCTGGAGTTTCATGACGGATCTGTACAGCAATAAACAGGCGCGCCGTTTGTTCGGGTTTATTGCCGCCGGCGGTACGGTTGGCGCACTGACCGGTCCGGCCTTAACGGCGTTTTTGGTACAACCGCTTGGCGCAAGGAATTTATTACTGGTCTCGGCGTTTTTTCTGGTTTTCGCGATTGTCAGTATAGCCAGATTGTCCGCCTGGTCGGGTTCGAAAACGCCGGTTAAACAGGAACCGTCAGGGAAGGGGGACGAAAAACTGATCGGCGGTGGTATCTGGTCGGGTATTACCCTGGTAGTTCGCTCCCCCTATTTGCTGGGTATTGGCCTGTTGATGTTATTATTTACCACCCTGGCGACATTTTTATACTTCATGCAGGCGCAGATTATAAGTGATGCCTTTGCAGATTCGGCGCAACGCACCGCCGTTTTTGCATCGATAGACCTGGCGGTGAATGCACTCACCCTGCTTTTCCAGGTATTCCTCACCAGTCGATTGATCAAATGGTTTGGGCTGGCGGTGGTGCTGGCGATCATTCCGATTCTGCTCGCCACAGGATTTTTAGTGCTGGGAACCGCGCCGCTGTTGGCTGTGTTGCTGGTGGTGCAGGTAATTCGCCGCGCGGGTAACTACGCGATCATGCGCCCGGCGCGCGAGATGCTTTACGTGGTATTGACCCGGGAAGAAAAGTACAAGGCGAAGAACTTTATCGATACCTTTGTTTATCGAAGCGGCGATGCCTTAAGCGCCTGGGTCTATGCGGGCATGCGCAGTGCAGGTCTGAGTTTATCGGGGATTGCATGGGTTGCTGTGCCATTGGCATTGCTTTGGGCCTGGGTCGCTTTCGGGCTGGGTCGCAAGCAGGCGATGATTGCCGAGAGCGATGAAATTATTGAGGAGGTGTAAGCGATGAAAATGTCAGACGATATCAATCGGCGTCAATTTATCGGTTTGGCCACCGTGCTCGGGGCCGGGTTGATTATACCCGGTGAAGTCTTAGCGGCATCGGATCCGATCACCAAAACCATTCCTAAAACAGGTGAAAATTTACCGGTCATAGGCATGGGAACCTCACGTACCTTTAATACCCGTGGTGACTCCGAGTTGCTCGCACGACTGGCCGAGGTCACCCAGATATTTTTTGATATGGGTGGCGGCCTGATCGATTCGTCCCCGATGTATGGCTCGGCGCAGTCGGTGCTCGGGCAACTGTTACCCGGCGTGAAAGGCAAAAAGAATTTATTTGCCGCAACCAAGGTCTGGATCGATGGCCGCCAGGCGGGTATAGATCAAATGGAAGCATCCCGGCGGCTATGGGGCATAAATAACTTCGACCTGATGCAGATTCACAATTTGGTCGACTGGGAAACCCATCTCGAAACCCTGCAGCAGATGAAAGCCGAGGGAAAGATCCGTTATGTCGGCATTACCACTTCGCATGGCCGATTCCATAGGCAGTTAATAAACATTTTAAGCAATCGAGATTTCGATTTTGTCCAACTCAGCTACAACATCGCAAACCGCAAGGTCGAATCGTACCTGTTACCGATCGCCGAGGAAAAAGGTATCGCGGTAATCGTCAATCGACCGTTTCAGCGAGGCGATCTGTTTCGCAGGGTTAGAGGTAAGCCGTTACCGTCCTGGGCGCAGGAATTTGATTGCGGCAGCTGGGGCCAGTTCTTCCTCAAATATGCCGTTTCGCATCCGACCGTTACCTGTGCGATTCCCGCCACCTCGAAAGTAAAACACATGAAAGACAATATGCTGGCTGGCAGGGGACGATTGCCAACGGCCGCACAGCGCGCAAAAATGCTGCAGTATTTCGAATCACTTTAAACGCTATTGCAGTCATTTAATGCCCGAAACCACCGGCTATGCCGGTGCGAATAAACAGGGTATTGCCGAGAAGGCATGGGTGTAAAAACACACTGTAAATGGTATTTGGGGTCAGGTCTTTCCGCATCAGGTTAAAATAATTAGGGGGCGTGCTAACGAACACGGCGATGGTGGTCTCATGGGATCATTCAACCAGCTATCGGCTAAATAATAATCCAGGGTTCATTATTCTAGATCTTTCCAGCAGGGGCTCCACGACCGAGTTTGTACGGCAGCTTAAGAACCTCCAACAACCCCACAAAACCGCTCAACCTCGGCCTCGCTATTGAAATAATGCACCGATGCGCGCGCTAGATCCGGCTGTTCGGCAAACTGTTTGTCGAGTCGCGCACTTGGTGCACTGGTGACCGAGATATTAATATGGTTTTCGCGCAAGCGTGCAGCCAGTTCGAAAGCATCTTCGCCCTGTTTGTGGAAGGTGACGATACCGCATTTATATTCACCGGGGTCCTTGACCGTAACGCCCTTAATTTGTTCCAGTCCTGCGCGTAACTGTGCGGCGAGTTCAACCACCCGGTGCTGAATATTG
>JBGMRM010000259.1:0-3968 GCA_048061415.1 Gammaproteobacteria bacterium
GGTGGCGCGACGGGTTAGCGGTTTTTGAATTCCGCTTTTCGCTTTTCGACGAAAGCCTTCATACCCTCCTTCTGGTCTTCCAGGGCGAATGTCGAATGGAACAACCGGCGTTCGGTTTTCAAGCCCTGCGACAGCGAAGTTTCGAGCGCAGCGTTCACCGCTTCCTTCGCGAGTTTTACCACAGGCCGCGAAAATGAAGCGATCTGCTTCGCCGTTTCGAGCGCTACTTCCAGGTACTTGTCCAGCGGCTCTACACGAGATACCAGCCCCGCACGCTCGGCTTCGTGCACCTCCATGATGCGGCCAGTCAGACACATATCCATCGCCTTGGCCTTGCCAACCAGCCGTGTCAACCGCTGCGTACCGCCGATACCGGGTATGGTGCCGATGGTGATTTCGGGCTGACCGAATTTGGCATTATCCGCCGCGATGATGAAGTCGCAGGACATCGCGAGTTCACAACCACCACCGAGTGCGTACCCGGCCACCGCCGCAATTACCGGCTTGCGGCACAGCGCGATTCGATCCCATTGCCGGTTAAGGCTTTCATTGGCGAGCATATCCTGGTAAGTGTTCTCGCTCATCTCCCCGATGTCGGCGCCCGCGGCAAATGCCCTGTCATTGCCGCTAATCACGATCGCGGCAATCGTATCGTCGGATTCGAGGTCGTCGAGCGCCTGGGTCAATTCTTCGAATAATGCCGGGCATAAAGCATTCATCGATTTGGGGCGGTCGAATGTGATGATTCCGACTGAGTCGTTCTTTTCTAAAATAAGAGTCTTAAAACTCATAGGCGCCTCATGTAATTAAAGTGACTCCCGCAAAGCGTGCAAAGATAATTTTTGAATTATACAATTTACCGTACCAATAATATTATTCACAATATCGAAAACTTATTCCCCAGGGTAAATTTTCTCATTTTGACTGCTTTTCCGTTTGGGCCTCTGCGGGAATATCAATACTCGTCGTCCTAGATTGCTATCTATCCTCCAATGCTTGTCCGACAAAAATCTCCGGTAACTGCGGCGCCTCGACCTCCGCACTTTCACCGGGCGGCATTACCTTCGCATCGCCACACACGACCACCTTGCCATGCTGGTTTCGTACCTGGCAGTCGATCACGACGAATTTCTTTTTTTCATTCTTCTCCTTCACCGTTACCGTGGCAGTCAGGGTATCGCCTATTTTAACCGGCAATTTAAACCTGAGCTCCTGCCCCAGGTAAATACTGCCGGGGCCGGGCATAACGGTACCGATGCAGGTGGATATCAGTCCCGCCGACCACATCCCATGCGCGATACGCCCCCTGAACATCGTCTTGCTCGCGTACTCATCGTCAAAATGCATCGGGTTGATATCGCCGGAAGTATCGCCAAACAGGACGATATCGCGCTCGCTCAGGGTTTTCGAGTAATTCCCCTCGGCGCCGATTTCGAGATCGTCGAACGAGGTCGATTTAAACCTGGGCATCTATAATATTTCCTGGAAAATTTTGACCAGGCCCTGGGCTGCCTTTAAAAAGAATCAATATCTATACCCATGGTGCTTGCCGAGCCCGCCATTATGGTGGCTTTTAAGCCTTCGCTACGCGGTAAGATGTGTTCGCAGAAAAAGGCCGCAGTGTTGATTTTGTTGGGATAAAAGATATCGTCCGAACCCTGATCGATTATTCGCTTCGCCGCGATCGCGGATTTCGCCATCAACCATCCAGTGACAACGTATCCCATCAACATCAGGTAATTGACCGCGATCGAACCGGGCAGCTCCGGGTCATTGGGCGCCTCCTCCAGATACCACCGAGTCGCGCTTTCGAGGGCCTGCAGTGCACTACCGAATCTGGTCTGCATCGATTTTAAATCGTCTCCCTGGGCATCCAGTTCTGTTTTAAAGGCGTTCAGATCGGCGATTAATTCACCGACCGCCTGACCCCTGTCGCGCAGAATTTTTCGCCCGACCAGGTCCATCGCCTGAATGCCGGTGGTACCTTCGTAAATGGTAACGATGCGGGCATCACGCATGTACTGGGCCGCCCCCGTTTCTTCGATGAAACCCATACCGCCGTGAACCTGCACGCCGATATAAGTCACTTCCTGCGCGATCTCGGTACACCAGCCCTTGTCAACCGGGGTGAGTAGGTCGATTCGGCGTTGAGCCTTCGCTCCGTCTTCATCGCCCTGAGACCTGTGGGCCCGATCGTAGGCCGAGCCGGCAACATAGGCCAGCGCCCGGCTGGCTTCGCTGAGGGCGCGCATTTGCATCAGCATTCGCCGCACATCGGCATGATGAATAATTGTTACGCGGCCATCGTGTCCCGCAAGGCTGCCCTGGACACGTTCCTGTGCGAAAGCCAGCGCATGCTGATAGGCGCGCTCGCACAGCCCTACCCCCTGGATTCCGACTTCGAGTCGCGCATGGTTCATCATGGTAAACATACAGGCTAGCCCATTGTGAGGTTCACCCACCAGGTAACCGAGCGCACCGCCCTGATCGCCATAGCTCATGACGCAGGTCGGGCAGGCGTGTATCCCCATTTTGGTTTCGAGCGATACCACTTTCAAATCGTTGAGTTCACCAGGCATACCATCGCTGCCGACCAGGTATTTGGGCACCAGAAACAGCGATATTCCTTTCACGCCTTCGGGCGCATCGGGCAGGCGTGCGAGCACCAGGTGCACGATATTGTCTGACATTTCGTGCTCTCCCCAGGTGATGAAAATCTTTTGCCCGGTTATGCGGTAATGGTCGCCTTCGGGCACGGCTTTGGTTCGCACCGCGGACAGGTCCGAACCCGCCTGCGGCTCGGTCAGGTTCATCGTACCGCTCCATTCGGCCGATACCATTTTCGGCAGGTAAGTCGCTTTGAGATCGTCCGTAGCGTGCACGTATACCGCTTCGATCGCGCCCGCCGTTAGCAACGGGCAAAGCGCCAGCGACATATTGGACGAGACCCACATCTCGGATACCGCAGACTGCACCAGGTAAGGCATGCCCTGACCGTCGAAATCGGGGGATTGACTAAGGCCCTGCCAGCCATTTTCGGCAAACTGGCGATAAGCATCGGCAAAACCAGGAGGACTCACCACCAGGCCTTCTTCTATGAAAGTTCCATGCTCATCCCCCACCTGGTTAAGCGGCGAGAACACTTCGTTCGCGAGTACGCCTGCCTGTTCCAGAATCGCCTCTACCATGTCGGGTTCGGCGACTTCAAATCCGGGCAGGGTGTTAAGCAGGTTTATATCCGCCAGCTCATTGATGGCGAATAGCATATCCTTAAGCGGGGCTCGATATTCGGGCATTGAAAGTTACCTGTTAAATATATTGTTAAGGAACCTCTGAATAATTCGTCCGTGAATTCTCAGAGGACGACAAACGAAAAGTGTCATTTTCATTTGTCTCACAAAATCAATACCTTGCAGGTATCGATTTTGGTGGCACATAACCCACACGGATGTGGGGAATGCAGGTTTGGCAGGAGCATTAACCTGCCCATGTATTGCCGGAAGGTCTGAATAAATAAGACCTTCCTTAATCATAAAACTGTGTCGATTCGGAAAGTGACGCGCGTGAGGGCAAAATCTGATTCTCCGGGCGGGACATGTCCGCGTAGCCGAACGAAATACCGAATAATAACTTTTGACAGGGATCAATTACGAGTTGTTCTCTGACTACGTCGGCGTTATAGCCCAGTATCGTCTGCGGACAGCTGGAGACCCCATGCGCCTGCATCACCAGCATCAGGTTTTGTGCATACATACCGACATCTACCGCCTCGCGAATATCGCCCCAGTCCGGCATGAAGATAAACGCCGCATGGGGTGCGTCGAAGAATTCGAGGTTGCGTAAAAAAGCCTGGCGCTTACCGGCCTTGTCGTCGCGGGTCACACCGATGGCTTTATACAGCATTATACCGACCTCCAGCTGGCGTTCACGGTATACGCCACTGTACTTTCCATCGTAGGGAAAATCGA
>JBGMRM010000260.1:0-3959 GCA_048061415.1 Gammaproteobacteria bacterium
CCGGAGCCTCCTCATATATCCAGACACTAACTATCACAGAGGGCTTTCACTTTACGCACAACGGCATCAAATTCTTCTCCCGAGGTGTTTAATAATTCTTCTTTAGCCTGGTAACATTCATTGGCATCTTCCTCGATTTCCCGAAGTAGTGAACTATCTATAGTGGAGTTTCCACTGGCAGCCTGGCAATAGACCGCCGAGACACGCCGCAAGTTAGTGTGCGTGCCGGATTCAACAGCAACACAATCACCAGCCTGTATTCCACCCTGCTCAGTCAAAATTTTAAATTCCCTGTTATTCCTGCCTTTTAAAATATAGGCAAAAGCCTGATTAGAACCTTCTGCAATTTTAGTCGTACCACCCAGTAAAGCGGCACCTAATACTGCCCCACCGATCATATCCTGACGATCGCCGCCAATGCCACCAAGCAACCCCCATAAACCCCCAATAGCCGCAGTTTTACCCGCTTCTGATTTTATATTGACCTGCTCAACACTGACTACCGTGGCATAAGATATCGAAATGCGTCTATTCATGCTTTCACGACTGACGCCATCTGAAGCACAGCCGGAAACCAGAATACCTAGAAAAGCTAACAGGAAAAAATTCTTTCTGGTGGATAAAAAATGGATAGCAGTTTTCATGGCAACATACTCATCTATGAAATTCGAGGTGGTTGACCCCCATCATATAAAATTTTCTCAAGAACCTCTACACAATATCTCCAGGAGTTCCATTTTCGAGGCTTGTGATGGGGTGGTTCCTTTATGATTTTTCGGCTAACTCGGTTGAATAAATAGCTCGCTTGACTGGGGTAAATTCACGAAAGCTGGATAATAGAAAATTTTGCAATCGCCCAATTCATCGAGTATAAGAGACCGGTCGCCAGGGGAAATGGCGGTAGATTAATTCCGCAGCTGTGGATATATTATTTCGCGCTTCGGAAGTAATATTTTTATAAGGAGATAGACATGAAGAAACAATATAGAAATACAGCTTTAGCGGCCATGCTGATGTTGCTTCCTCTCGGGGCATTGGCGCAGGAAGGTCGTTTTTCTCTTGCGGTGGGTCTTGGTAATTCACAGTTCGATTTAAATGAGCCAGGCCTGGTGAGTAACTTCAGCACGGTAACCAGCGCAAGTAGCTTTTCCGATAGCGTTACCTCGTTTAGCTTTTTTGTGGGCTACCAACTGGATCAATATCTTTCGCTGGAATCGGAATTCGTTTCGGTTGGTGACGTTACTGCCACCGAGGCGGGCCTTACCTCCAAACTGTTTGATGTCAGTACACTTTCGATTACCGTGGCGTTGTCGAATCAGCTAAGCGAAAGGATCAGGGTGTTTGGGCGTATGGGCGCTCATTTTTGGGATATTTCCGAGAGCAGCGGATCTCTGAATACGATTAATAATGCGGTGGATTTGACCTATGGCCTGGGTGTTGATATCAATATCTATGGTGATCGATCCCGACAGCTCCGATTGCAATGGAATCATTATGAATATGATGGCGTTTTCATCGATGGCGGTGACATCATATCCGCCAATTTATTGTTTCAGATCGGTGGCTATTAAAGTATAAAGCGCATAAAAAACTACTGATCGAGTCATGATCGCCCGCGTCCTGCTATAGATCGTGGCAATAGGAGCTATCTATAATAACCATTTGTTGCCTTCGACGTTTGTGAATACCCTACTGCCTGATTTCAACCAGGTGGATACAGTTATCCACGCACTCTAACCCGATACGAAAAAGGTTTCATTACTATGCAATTTACTCACGAACGCGAATTTACCTATACTCGCAGTTATCGCGGTCCAGTCCGTTGTGTCATTCTCGACTGGGCTGGCACTACCATGGACTTCGGTTGCATGGCGCCCGCAGTGGTGTTTCGCCAGGTATACGAAAAAGCCGGTGTCCCTATTAGCCTCGAAGAAGCGCGCGTCCCGATGGGGGCCCACAAGCGAGTCCATATTGGATTAATAAGTGAAATTCCGAGCGTGCGCCGACGCTGGATTGAGAAACACGGCACCGAGCCCACCGACGACGACGTAGGCCGCATGTTCGACGATTTCGTGCCGATGCAGGAGGCGTGCCTGTCTGAATATTCGCAATTGATTCCGGGTACCCTCGAAGTAATTGGCGAATGTCGCAAGCGCGGTTACAAGATTGGATCGACCTCGGGTTACCTGCCAGGCATGCTGGCTATCAACCAGGCCGACGCGGCAAAACAGGGTTATGACCCCGATGCCACCTTCGGCGCCGGCGACGTCAAACGTGGGCGTCCATTCCCACACATGGTACTGCGTAACATGCTCGAACTGGACATTTCTCCGGTGCAGTCGGTAGTAAAAGTGGACGATACCCTGACCGGTATCGAAGAAGGATTGAACGCGGGCGCCTGGGGTATTGGCCTCGCCATTTCCGGCAACGAAGTGGGTGTTCAACTGGATGAATGGAATTCTTTTTCAGAAGAAGTGAAGCAAAAACATCGCGATCGTATTTATCCCACCATGTATCAGCGCGGCGCGCACTATGTTATCGATAGCATCGCCGATTTGATGCCCTGTATCGACGACATAGAGTCGCGCTTGAAACGCGGTGATAAGCCCTAGGACTTCTGGTTGGAATAAACCATTTTGAGGAATGCATCGGTAACCCGTTGGGATCGTCTCTCTTTCAGGCAAATGAAATATTCCTCGTGGATGAGTTCAGCATTGCTGACGCGAAGTGGCCGCAGTCTGGAATCGGCCACCAGTTCGTTTTCGGCAACAATACCAACTCCGAAACCGGCAGCTACCGCTTCGCGCACGCCTTCGCGCCCGCTGATTTCCATCACGTCGAGTAGCTGCCCGCCTGACTCGGCGACGGCTTCTTCAAATATCGAGCGGGTGCGGGATCCTTTTTCGCGCAGAATGATACGCTGTTCCAGCAGCTCTTCGATCGTAATCGAGCGCCGCTCGGCCCAGATATGATCCTGGTTGACGAAAACAACCAGCGTGTCGGGTTCTAGCGGGATGGAAATCAGTCGATCATCAGCCTGCGGGATATTGGGCAGGAAGGCCACGTCGCAAAGACGCGACTCGAGCCAGGACATGAGTTGTTCGGAATTACCGTACCGGATCGAAATTTGTATGCCCGGATACAATCGCTGGAACTGGGCCAGCAGCGGGGTAACGATATAAGGAGAATCGGCCGCGACCAGCAATTTTCCAGTGGTTAGCGCACGTGCCGACTGGAATAGTAGCTCGACTTCTTCTTCATGGCGAAATAAATGGTGTGTAATACCAAAGGCAGATCTACCGATATCGGTCAATTCAATTTGACGCCCGTGGCGTATAAATAATTTTATGCCATAGCGCTCTTCCAGTTCTTTTACCTGACCGGAAAGGGTAGGCTGGGAAATGTGAAGAACTTCGGCGGCGCGGGTAAAGCTCCCATGCGTCGCGACCGCGTGGAAAGAACGGAGATGGGCGTGTGCTATTGGCATAACCTATTTTAGGCACCAGATATATCGTTTTGAAGGATACTTTAATCAGGGCATAAATAGCAATGACAAACAACACGAGATCAATAGTAACAGCAAGTTCACCGACCGGTGACCCCTATCTACTCACCCCGGGGCCACTGACTACCTCGCCTACGGTGAAACAGGCGATGTTGCACGATTACGGTTCGCGCGATAATACCTTTATCGACATCAATGCACACATACTGGACAGGCTGGTAGGAATCGTCGACGGAGAAGGCACCCATATCTGCGTGCCTTTGCAGGGAAGCGGCACCTTTGTGGTCGAAGCCATGATCGGTAACTTTGTGCCAGCCGATGGGAAATTGCTGATTCTGATCAACGGCGCCTACGGCCACCGTATCGCCAAAATTTGCGATTACTATCGACGCGATTACATCATCCAGGAATCGGCTGAGGATGTTCCGGTCGATACCGACGCACTCGATCAAAC
>JBGMRM010000261.1:0-3932 GCA_048061415.1 Gammaproteobacteria bacterium
GGAAGTGACAACCTCGTCGAGAATGCCCTGCCATTGGCCGTCTGCAACGCCCTTGTCTATGCGCAACTGAATTTTGCCAATCGAAGAAGCGATGCCCTCAACGGCAGAAATCTTTGATAACAAAGAAGAGATAGCCTCGGCAATAGAATCGCCCTGTTGCCCGGCTGTGTTTATTTGCGCATTGATAATTTTTGCCAGCTTTTCCAGCTCCTGATTGGTGACTGGTGTATCCCTCTGAAATTGCTGGTCTATCTGTACCCTGCCCTCTTCGTCGATGGATAGCAGGCTGACGAGCTGAAATATAATTTCAGTTCCGCTGTCGGTTGGCCCATCGCTGCCGGCATTTTCATCGATAAGCGCCGACAATTTGCCTAGCTGGCGCCTAATCTGCTCGGTACCCTGATTTTCTGCGATGGCTTTCAGTAAATCGATGCCGATTTTTTCCAGGTCTGATTGTTGTTCCGGATCGAGCTGGAGTTCTTTTAGCAGGCCGCTTAATACAGGAACGGTTTCTGTTTCCTGTTTTGCTTCTGCTGGACGACCGTTAGCGTCGAGAGATGTGACGATATCGGCGAGTTTTCCCAGGGCCTCGGGCAGCTTTCCAGTACCAGTTATAATAATTGTAGTATCGCCGATATCGTTAACGCGGGGTTTATTATCATTTTGAATCAGCCGAAGATGTTCTACCGATGAGTAAGCATTTAATTTTTATCTGTGGACTTGAGCAACTCTCGGATCCCGGCTCATTTGGGTTCTGCCGCGATCTCAATGGGCAGGAAGTACAGGGTTTTATCGTCAAAAATGACAATGCCTGGTTCGCCTATCGAAATTCCTGCCCGCACACCGGGTCGCCACGGACTGGGTGGAACATCAGTTTCTGGATGCGGACGGTGCGTTGATACAGTGCGCGGGGCATGATGCGCGATTTATTATCGATACCGGGGAGTGTATTTTTGGCCCCTGCCCGGGTGAAAGCCTGGAAGAGCTCGATATTGTAGTGCAGGACGATGGAATATACCTGCGTGAGGAATAGCTAACCCGCCTTCATGCAATATGCGGGTTAATCCAGCAGTTTCGCGTAACAGTCGTACTCGTTGCTGGCGGTTACCTGGACCTGACAAAATTGCCCGGTGATTAATGCCTGATCGGTCTCGATATAAACGACACCGTCTATTTCTGGAGCATCGGCATAGGAGCGCGCGATATAGCCGGTGGCGTGAGCTTGTTCCACTATTACCTTCAGGCTCAGGCCAACCCTCTGGCGTAATTTGTGCGCGCTAATTTGCTGCTGGTGGCGCATGAATAAATCGTAGCGTCGATGCCTGGTAGCCTCGGAAACCTGATATGGTAAATCGTTTGCGCTCGCGCCCTCGACCGGGGAGTACGTGAAACAACCCACGCGGTCGAGTTGCGCTGCATCCAGGAAATCGAGCAATTGCGCAAAATCATCGTCGGTTTCACCGGGGAATCCGACGATGAAGCTACTGCGTATCACCAGCTCGGGGCAGATAGCCCGCCAGGATTCGATTCTTTCCAGTACCCGTTCGCGATTTCCCGGCCGCCGCATCGATTTTAAAATCCGCTGGCTGGCGTGCTGAAACGGGATGTCCAGGTAAGGCAGAATAAGCCCGTCGGCCATCAGCGGAATCACATCGTCAACATGGGGATAAGGGTAGATATAGTGCAATCGTACCCAGACACCAAGTTGCCCCAACGCTTTGGCGAGGTCAAGAAAACGGGTCTGCAAGGGCTGTCCCTGCCAGAAACAGGTTTTATATTTGAGATCTACACCATAGGCGCTGGTGTCCTGCGAGATCACCAAAATTTCCTTCACCCCTGCCGCTACCAGGTTTTCCGCCTCCTGCATGACCTGGTCGATAGGACGGCTGACCAAATCCCCGCGAAACGAGGGAATAATGCAAAAACTACATCGATGATTACAGCCTTCCGAGATTTTCAAGTAGGCGTAGTGCTGTGGGGTGAGCTTAATTCCCTGCCTGGGAACCAGGTCGAAAAATGGATCGTGGGGGGCGGGAAAGTGCCGATGCACGGCCTGCATCACGTCGTCTTTGGCATTCGGACCGGTGACCGCGAGTAATTCGGGAAATCGGTCCTTAACCAGCTTTGATTTGGCGCCCAGGCAACCGGTGACAATCACCTTGCCATTTTCGTGCAGGGCTTCGTCGATGGTATCGAGAGATTCCTGAACCGCCGAGTCGATGAAGCCACAGGTATTGACGATCACCATATCCGCCTCATCGAAGCCCGACACTATTTCGTAGCCCTCGGCCCTGAGTTGGGTGATCAACCGTTCCGAATCAACCGTAGCCTTCGGGCATCCGAGGCTGGCAAAACCGATCCTGTGCGGCGTTTTTAGCATAACAGGGCTATTTCTCGAATAGTGCCGGAAGAAAAAACTCGCTCACTAGCAGGGGTTTGCGATCGATGGTGAACAAGGAACGCCTTCCCCATATTTGCTCGCCGCGCTGGGTGCTGCCAGACAATGCGATATCAAATAGCGGGTCTTTTCGCGCCAGGCTGGCGAGATGCTGTTGCTCCCTGCGCAGACGAGGATTAGAAAACAGATATCCCCCCAGTGGACGTGTCCCCAGGTAGCGTAACCTCTGGTGCTTGCCCTTTAGTGTTTTCAGTGGAATGAGCGAGCGCGCATAAACGCATACCCGGTCTCCACAGTATAGCTGCACCTGGCGCAGCAGTACCCTTTGTCGTGGTGGAATTTGTAATAGCCTGGTCTCTTCGATTTCTGCCCTGACCCAGCATTGGCTCAACACGCGAACCGAAAACTGGCCGGGGCAAAAATTCATTAACCTTTTGGTCAGCGATCCCTGGTCGTCCAGCCACGAGCGCACTTCTGGATCGAGTTTTCTGGCAGCTAAATAGGCAGGGCTAAACCAGTTGGAAGCACGCGGGTGTTTCAAGAAAATCGCATCGGCAAAAAAGTGGACGCATTATCCTCGAAATGCAGGCGTGGCGCAAAATGATCGCTATGCGGCTGGAGGAATTAAGCCAGACATGATTTAATTCAATTTATTGCTAGAGACAGAAAAACTCATGAAAATAAATCAGTCGACATTATTTCTTTTTTGCGTCCTTTTAGGGCTGTCTTTTTCGAGCAGCGCTCAGATACAGGATCAGGGTTTAAATTCTATATTGTTGATCATCGACAAAGCAATCAGTGAAATTTCCCGCAAAGTCGAAGACGCAGATGATGAAGACCCAGTAACTGCGGCTACAGCGCTTGACTCGGCAAACGCCACGGTGATCAATCTGTCCAGGACCCTGGGAACCTTGAGCTATTCGAGGTTGCAGTGTGGTGAGGCAGAGGTATTGAGTGAGTTTACCCAACGCGTACAGCGAGTGCCGGAAGAAAGTCGCGATGCAATGCGCGATGCGTTTCAGGAGGGCTTTGACAAGAGCGAAAGTGAAACCGCGCTACTGTCCGAGGACGAGTGCAAACGACTGACCCAGTCGAGACTTCGTACTGAAAAAGTCGACGATTCGAATGTGAAGCAGGATCAACAGAAAAGCCCGGCTCAGGTTCCAAAGCCGGAAGTCGTCGAAGAAGAAGTTGACGATAGCCCAAAACGAAAATACCTGCGTATCGCCGAAATAAGCGGACAACTCGCATTTAAAACCAAAATATGTCTGAGCCAGAAAATTTTTACCCGGGACTACAATGAATTCATCGAGAGCGTGCCGGAAGAGTACCAGGAAGACGCAAAAACCGCATACTGGAAAGGCTACGAGCACGGTAAGCGCCTCAACAAGAATATCACCCAGGACCAGTGCTAAGCTGTTTCTAGATTTAAATTCATAATTGGTGACTAGACCAGAGTGGGCGTAACCACCGGTATAATATTACAGGAACGCCGTGAACCCTTCCCTGGGGGCTCGTGCGCGACATCCATGTC
>JBGMRM010000262.1:0-3924 GCA_048061415.1 Gammaproteobacteria bacterium
GCCAACGGAAAAATATAAGTGGGGGAAGTTTGAAGGCCTGGAATCGGTAATCCGTAAATATACGCGTATCCATGAAATTAACCGCACCGGGAGTATGCTGGATAGCATCATTTACTACAAGGTACGCCTCGATCGAAAATGGTTCTCTGCGGAACTACTCGAAGACCTGCTCTCACACGCGGCTGAGACGGTATCTTTACACGACGATGATGTCATCTTTAAATATTTAATTGTTCAGATCAAGCTGACGCCGCTGCCTGTTTATCTTCAAAGCGCCAGTGAAAAACAGGCCGAAATGGCAATCACTAATCTCGGTTATTGCATTAAAAACAATGCCTCCGCAAATATTTTCAACAAGGACCTCGATGCCAGAAATTACGGCATCGGAGCTTTCTCCAAGATCTATCTGTTCGACTATGATGCGCTCGAGGAATTAACCGACGTAAAAATTCGCACTAACCTCGATCGCGAACATGGTGAAGAAGATATTCCAGACTGGTATTTTGAAGAGGGTGTTGTATTCCTGCCCGAAGAACTCGTCTCTGGCCTGTGCATTCCCCAACGAAAACTTTGCGATCACTTTGCCAAACGCCACGCAAATTTACTCAGCACCCAATACTGGACTGAAATACAAAACGATCTTTTGAACGGCACGATACCAAGCGTGAGTGTTTACCCGGACGGCGAGAGAATTCGAGACTGATTCATCAGGCCACGGGAAAACACTTTACTTTATATGCCTGGCAGGTTAAATTTATTTCTGGCATACTGTATACCAAAATAATATTCAGGTAATAGACTCCAGGTATAAGCAACTGGAATAATTTAAGGATTTTGAATGCTTGACAGGCTATTTACCTGGCCCTCAGGGGCGTTCGAGAACCTTTCCTGTTTGAAAGTTACAAGACTATCTATCACAGAGTAATTGCCTGGGGCCTGTTGATAGTGGTATACCGTATAGTCTCTATACCGCCTGGCGGTATCTGGGTACGCAGGTACCTGAAAACGGAACCTGATGAAGCGATGTTTCTGCTTGGTTGGAGGCATCTAACTATAGGTCGAAGCTGACCTGTCACAACTGGAGGAGAATTATAATGTTTAAAACACAACGCACTCTCAAGCGATTGGCCTGTGCTATTTGCGCAGGTGCGATTCTGGTGAGTATGCCGGCTATCGCACAAACTTTTGAGCCGAATAAGCCAGTAGAATTTGTCGTTATGGCCGGTAAAGGCGGTGGTGCAGACAAGGCTGTTAGACTGATACAGAGTATTATTGCGTCAGAAAATATGGCCCCCGTACCTTTCACGCCGATTAATAAACCTGGTGGTTCAGGTGCAGAAGCACTGGTTTACCTGAACGGCAAAAAAGGCAGCGACTACACCATAATGTTCACTCTGAACAGCTTTTACACCACGCCATTACGTCAGCCCAAGCTTGGAGTCGATATCACTACTTTTACCCCGATTGCTCGCATGGCCGAAGATACTTTCCTGCTATGGGTTAATTCCGATCGTAAGGATATTAACAATATCGACGATTTTGTTAAGGCGGCTAAAGCCAAAGGCAACCAGTGGATTATGGCTGGAACCGGTAAGAATTCGGAAGATAACCTGTTAACCGATTTCCTTAACTCGGCTTATGGCCTCGATATGAAATACGTCCCTTATAAAGGCGGTGGTAAGGTTGCGAAGGAACTCGCAGGTAATAATGCTGATTCAACGGTTAACAACCCTTCAGAGCAGTTGGGATTCTACGAAGCGGGTAACACTAAAGCGCTGGCGGCATTCACGCCAACACGTTTGCCGCTGTTCCCAAATACGCCTACCTTTAAGGAACTCGGTAAAGACTTTGTATATTTCATGCAACGTACCGTCGTTGGCGCACCCGGTATGAGCCCAGAGGCATCGCATTACTACACGGATCTTTTCACGAAGGTATTCAACTCCGACAAGTGGCAGCAATATCGCACCAAGAAAAGTTTGCAGGGTGATCTGTTAACGGGTGATGCGTTGATGAGCTACTGGAAAATAGAGCGTGATGTGCACGAGGTAATGCTGAGGAACATGGGCGCCATTAAATAGGGCGATTCCGGGGAACCTCTGATTAATTCTGGATCATTCAGATGCACAGCTAAAATGAGTCAGGTCGAGGCATGAATCGCAGCGAGTAGTTGGAATTCGTAAGTTTTGATCTGTAAAGCGTTCGCTCCTGTTCTCGCGCTTCACCGGCATGCTGGATTGTCGAGGCGTCGAATCGATACGTGACTGCCAAGGGTGCCCAGAGCATTCGGAATGCTAGCGGGGCAGGCTCTGGTGGAAATGTAGGGGGATTGTATCGTTACATGGATGTAACTTATTAGAACATTGCCAGGAGCAATAGTGGTGAAACAATCCCTGCCCGGCAGGCGGTGAAGTACGGGCTCATTTTAAGCGGCAACTGTTTACACGAATTGATCAGGGGCTCCCAGGTACATAGATAATACAGTCGACAGGGGAGATTCTTAATCATGACAGTTCGTACTGCTGAATTTTTGATGGCAACAATGATGGGAATCTTTTCCATCTACCTTATGTACAAAAGTACAGAACTTCCGATTGGCTGGATTGAAGATGAAGGCCCGGGAGGTGGCGCCTGGCCATTCTGGCTAGCATTTATAATGTTGATTTCCTGCCTGGGAATCCTCTATAGGTGGTTTCGCAGAAAAGGTTCGATAGCAACATCTAATAAGGCCTACATAGAGCCACATGTATTCATTGATGTCGCTTCTGTTGCAGTGGCATTGATCGTTACAGTTGCTTTATTTTCAGTTATCGGCATCTATGGCGCATTACCCCTGTTCCTTATTTTCTATCTACGGTTTCTCGGTAAACACTCCTGGTCACTGACGACAACCCTGGCTATCCTAATACCCGTTGTGACGTTTTATTTTTTCGAAGTAACGCTAAAAATAATTCTCCCCAAAGGGATTACTGAGCCCCTGTTCATACCGCTTTACAAGATTTTTTTCTAAGCTAGCGCCCTTGCAGATTTAATAAATGAGATAAGAATATGTTTGAAATTCTAGGACTTCTCGGCAGCGGTTTCGCGGTAGTATTCGAGCCACAAAATTTGTTGTTAATCATTGCCGGTTGTGCATTAGGGCTATTTATTGGCGCGATGCCTGGTCTGGGTTCGGTCAATGGGGTAGCAATTCTTTTACCGTTAACATTTCTGGTTCCACCAACCGGGGCAATTATATTTCTTGCCGCGATATATTATGGCGCCATGTACGGCGGCGCCATCTCATCCATTATGCTCGGCATACCCGGTGCATCGACGGCGGTCGCGACAACCTTCGATGGTCGACCATTGGCCAAGCAGGGGATGGCCGATAAAGCTCTGACAGCTGCCGCAGTGGCTTCTTTTGTCGGCGGAACAATATCTGTGGTCCTGTTCACCTTTTTTGCGCCACCGCTCGCGCATGTCGCCCTTGTATTTGGAGCGCCCGAAGAGTTTGCGTTGATGATGCTGGCATTTGCCACCTTCGTAGGCCTGGGAAGCGACGATATTTTCAAAACACTTTTTTCGATCAGCATAGGCCTCGTCCTGAGCGCCGTTGGCTTCGATATTATTTCTGGCGAGCCGCGTTTGATTCTGTGGGATATTACCGGGTTTTTAAGTGGGGTTAATTTTCTGGTATTGGCAATAGGTATTTATGGCATCGGCGAAATGCTCTGGACGATAGAAGAGTATCGTATGGGCGGTGGCAAGAGTATGCTTTCCGATGCCAATGTCACGATAAAACGAACCCTGGCCAATTTACGTGAACTGCTTTTGACCTGGAAAACCACGGTCATGGGATCTTTACTGGGATATTTCGTCGGCATTCTACCAGCGGCGGGTGCTACTCCAGGTTCGCTAATGGCCTACGGTATAGCAAAACAG
>JBGMRM010000263.1:0-3911 GCA_048061415.1 Gammaproteobacteria bacterium
TGAACAATACGGTATTGCGCGACGTCTTATTAATCTGGATACCGTATTTATCCATCAGGTAAACGTTCTTGAAAGTATCGCCATCAACCCCGGTCTTACCGATGTATAGCGTCAGGCGGGTCAGGTCGATGACAAAATCATCGATCGCCCAGGCCTCTTCCATCCTGTTATTGCGCCAGCCTTTTTCCGGGTCGAAATAACTGCATATTCCCGAAGGGCGATACTCCTTGGGGATCATATCGTCGGCGCTAAGAAAGCGGAAATAGCGACTGAGCAGCGGGTGGGAAGCCACGCGTTCGCGGATAACCATCGCTAGCTCGATTTGCTTTTGCACCATTTCGAAGCCTTCGAGTTCTACCTGGCGCCGCCCGATATCGAGAGAGGCGATAATCTGGTAATTGGGCGAGGTCGAGGTATGCGTCATGAAGGCATCGTCGAATGGCTCCTGTACCTTATGCCTGAAATCCTGGTCGTAAATGTGAATCATGGAACCCTGCCGCAGCGAGGTAAGCGACTTATGGGTCGATTGCGTGGCGTAAACCCGGATACGAGCATTCGCCGGATCGGGCATCAGCGGTTCGTTAATCAATTGCTCGTCACTCAATTTAGCAATACGTTTTTGATAGTCGGCATATTCGCGTGCATACTCTTCGCTTTGGTACCTGGCTTTCAGTCGCCTCGCGGTGGCCATCGCAGTACGGCGGCGATAGGTCGGGGTAAAGCCGGCAAACGCGAACCAGGCTTCGTCCCAGAGAAATATCAAATCAGGTTTGATCGCAAGGCACTCTTCCATCACGCGCTCGACGTTGTAGACCACGCCATCGAAGGTACAATTGGTCAGCAACAGCATCTTCACCTTGTGCAGCTGGCCCGATTTCTTGTACATCAACAAATTACGCTTGATTTCATGCAGCGGCACCGCGCCGTACATCGAGTATTCGTTCAGCGGATAGGAATCGAGATAACAAACGTGCGCGCCCGAAAGCACCATGCCGTAGTGATGCGACTTGTGGCAATCGCGGTCGACGAGGATGATATCAGACGGCTTGACCAGCGCCTGAACCACGATCTTGTTGGCGGTCGATGTGCCATTGGTGACAAAATAGGTGTGCTTCGAGCCAAATGCCCGCGCCGCGAGTTTTTGCGCTTTCTTGATCGGGCCGTGGGGTTGCAGTAGCGAGTCGAGCCCACCCGAAGTGGCGGAAGTCTCCGCAAGAAAGATATTCATGCCGTAAAACTGCACCATGTCCTTGATCCAGTGCGACTTGGTCACCGACTTGCCGCGTGATATCGGCATCGCATGGAACACGCCGGTGGGCTGGCGGCTGTATTTACGCAGGGCGGTGAAGAAAGGCGTTTCATAACGGTCCTGGATACCGCGCAAAATATTCAGGTGCAGGTCCAGGTAATCTTCCTGCTGGTAGAAGATGCGCGAAAACTTTTGCGTCACATTACCGGCGATATCTTCCACCGCGGCATCGGTCACCAGGTATAAGTCGAGCTCGGGACGTAGCTCGGACAAAATATTACCCAGCAGCGGACCGCGCTCGGTGTCGAGCGTATCTTCGTAGTCCGCCTCGTCGATCTTGGCCAGGTAGCGTTGCAGTATTTCGAGGTGATTGACCGAGCGTAGCGGGAAACCGTATCGAATCACCGCGACCTGTATATTGTAGTTAAACAGCACCGCGATGAGTGCATCCTCGAAACTCGGCACCACGACGATATCGTATACAAAGTAATCCTCGGGACGGCGCATATTGCGTAAACCGTCACGAATGAATTTCACATCCTCCTGGGTGTTTTCATCGACGATGAGCACTTCGAAATAAGGCCGTTGCCGATGGCGTTCTTCGTCGAAGTATTGACTTGCCTCGTCCTTGTCTTCGAGTTCGGTGGGAATGCGCAGGTTGATATGGCGCGATCGATAAGTGCCACCCGTCAGGGCGCGCACGATGCGCGCTACGATACGTGCCAGCAATCCATAATCCTGCTGCTCGAAAAGTTGCCAGAGTAATTTGAAATCCTCGTGGGAAGGGAAGGCGCTGTAGTTTTCGATCGTTTGCAGCAGCAAGATCGCGTCGCGGGTCTTATCGCGTAGCGCCGCGACATCAGCCTTGCGCATCTGCTTTTCATTCAGGCGGCTCGAGAATTCTTCGAGACGGTTCCAGGTATCAAAACGCAACTGTGTCGGGCTGTGGTAAAAATCCAGGTTGGTGCGGGATTTCTTGGTAGCCGGAGTACCCTGGTCAGACATGTTGATTCCGTCGCTAAATGTCAGATCGATTCTACCAGACTGCGAGCCCACGAATGACTAACTTTTTACCCGCAAATCAACGCTTCATCCGCCCGGTAGATTTTACATAACATTTTTGCTCTACTCTTAGAGGTAAAATCTTGCAGAGAGTACAAATTTTTGTCGCGTACTGTTATTATTATCAGTCGTTATTCTTGCGTGTTCCTCACCCTTTCAAACTGGATATTGAGCTATGAGTATACAGATTTCCGACCCGGTCCTGGTCAAGACCCAGGCCTACATTAACGGGCAGTGGGTTGATGCCGACAATGGCGCTACGCTGGCGGTTACCAATCCGGCCACCGGCGAGGTTATCGCCGAAGTCGCGAAGTGCGGCACGGCCGAAACCCGCCGTGCGATCGAGGCCGCCGATGCGGCGCTACCCGCATGGCGGCAGAAGACCGCCAAGGAACGTAGCGCTTACCTGCGCAAATGGTTCAACCTGATGATGGCAGCGCAGGAAGACCTGGCGATCATCATGACCACGGAACAGGGCAAGCCACTGGCCGAAGCGCGCGGCGAAATCGCCTACGGCGCCAGTTACATCGAATGGTTTGCCGAAGAGGGCAAGCGTGTTTATGGTGACACGATTCCGCAACCTTCCAACGACAAGCGTATCGTTTGTATCAAACAACCGGTTGGCGTGGTCGCCTGCATCACCCCGTGGAATTTCCCCAACGCGATGCTCACACGCAAGATTGCCCCGGCCCTGGCCGCGGGTTGTACCGTGGTGTGTAAACCCGCCAATGCGACGCCGCTATCGGCTTACGCCTTTGTCGAACTGGCCGAGCGTGCCGGGATACCGGCGGGTGTAATCAACGTGGTGACCGGCGAAACTGCCGCGATAGGCGCCGAGCTGACCTCGAACCCGACCGTCAGGAAATTAACTTTTACCGGTTCCACCCCGGTGGGCAAACAACTCATGGCCGAATGCGCCCAGACCGTCAAGCGTACTTCGATGGAACTCGGTGGTAATGCACCGTTTATCGTTTTCGACGATGCTGACCTCGATGCGGCGATAACGGGCGCGATGATCAGCAAGTATCGCAACGCCGGCCAGACCTGTGTCTGTGCTAATCGCATCCTGGTACAGGAAGGCTGCTACGATGCCTTCGCCGAAAAGCTCGCTACAGCGGTGGGCAAGCTCAAAATGGGTAATGGTGCCCACGAGGGTGTAAACGTCGGCCCACTGATAACCGAGCAGGCTGCCAAAGACGTGCTTTCCTTCATCGACGACGCGGTGAGCAAGGGCGCCACGGTAGTAACGGGTGGCAAAGGCTCGGATCTGGGGGGAAATTTTGTCGAACCGACGATCCTGACCCATGTTACCGACGATATGCGCGTGTTCCGCGAAGAAATTTTTGGCCCGGTCGCCCCGTTATTCAAGTTTAAAACCGAGGAAGAAGCGATACAGATGGCCAACGATACCGAATTTGGCCTCGCCTGCTATTTTTATTCACGCGATATCGGGCGCATCTGGCGCGTGGCCGAAGGCCTTGAGTATGGCATCGTCGGCATCAACGAGGGCATAATCTCGAACGAAATGGCGCCCTTCGGTGGCGTGAAGGAATCCGGCCAGGGGCGAGAGGGTTCCAAGTACGGTCTCGACGACTATATA
>JBGMRM010000264.1:0-3895 GCA_048061415.1 Gammaproteobacteria bacterium
CTTAATTTTTTGCAAACCCTGTCTGGTACCGCGACTACCACACGTCGATATGCCGGCCTCATCGAACACACGCGCTGCCGCCTGCTCGACACACGCAAAACCATCCCCAAATTACGCATGGCACAAAAGTACGCGGTTGCCTGCGGGGGTGGCACCAACCATCGTATCGGACTGTTCGACGCCTATTTGATCAAGGAAAACCACCTCGCTGCCTGCGGTAGCATCGAGGCAGCGGTCGAGCGCGGCCGCAACTTGCACCCGGATCGCCTGCTCGAAGTCGAAGTCGAAAACCTGGATCAATTGCAGCAGGCGATCGACTCGCAGGTCGACCGGGTATTGCTGGACAATTTCTCTATCGATGAACTCAAGCAGGCCGTAGCACTCAACCACGGGCATATAGAACTCGAAGCATCGGGCAATATCGGCGAGGAAAATTTACTTGCAACTGCGAGCACGGGGATAGATTTTATTTCAATCGGCGCCCTGACCAAGCATCTTCAGGCCATCGATTTTTCTCTGCGGTTTTCGGAGTAATTTTTTGAATTTTAATAAAAAAGTGGAATTAATTTACAGCATTAGAGAAACATTCGAGCTAGTGAATCTACCGGCATTCTGCTAATATTGGCGCCATCAGTAATTGTAATACCAGGCTTCGCCTGATCCTAATCTTCACATTTCCCAGGAGTTAACAATATTAACGGCACCACCATACTCATTAATCTAATTGGTGGGGTTGCGCTGCTGTTATGGGGCCTGCGCATGGTGCGTATCGGCATCACCGATGCCTGGGGTAGCGAAGTCCGTAGCGCACTCGGCGCCAGCCTGTCTAATCGATTCAAGGCCTTTTTTACCGGGCTTGGAGTCACTGTTTTACTCCAAAGCAGCAGTGCTACCGCTTTACTGACCTCTTCCTTTAGCGGCCAGGGAATTATCAATACCGCTCCAGCGCTGGCGGTACTTCTCGGTGCCGATGTGGGCACCGCCCTGGTGGCGCAGGCGCTAACCTTTGACCTGTCTGCACTCTCACCGCTGCTGATTGCAGTGGGCGTGGCGATGTTCACCTACTCCGACAGCGGGCGCACACGCGATATTGGTCGCCTGGTTCTTGGTATCGGCATGATGCTACTTGCCCTGAAATTGATTCTCGGCGCATCGACACCCATGCGCGAATCTGAAATAGTCCAGGGTATCTTCGTAGCGCTGGGCAACGATCTGATACTGGCGGTAATCTTCGCCGCGATTATTGCGTGGATGGCGCACTCCAGCCTGGCCACGGTATTGCTCGTTATTACCCTTGCGAGCACCGGGGTACTCGACGTTACGGTCGCGTTCGCGTTTGTACTGGGCGCCAATATAGGCGGCGCGATCCCGCCATTTGTTGCCACCCTTGGAGCGAGCAGTACCGCGCGGCAACCACCGCTTGGGAATTTGATTTTCCGCGTCCTGGGTGTATTAATCGCGCTGCCGTTTGTGGGCGTAATCGCGGGCTGGCTAACTCAATTCGACGTCGGCAACGCGCGCCAGATTGCGAACTTTCACATGCTATTCAATATTGCACTGGCGTTGATGTTTCTACCGCTGATCAATCGCATGGCCGCATTGACGATGCAACTACTACCCGAAGACGAAGAAGAAGCGGACGAATCCCGACCGATGCATCTGGACAAATCGGCTTTTGAAACCCCGCTGGTTGCGCTTGTCAATGCAGAGCGCGAAGTATTGCGCATGGGTGAAGTAGTCGAGCGTATGTTTAGAAATACCTTTATCGCTTTAAAGAAAAACGATATTGAGCTGGCCAAGAATACGCGCAAGATGGATCAGGTTGCGAACCAGTTTTACGATGAAGTCAAACTATACCTGACTAATTTGAGCCGTGAATCTCTGGGTGAAAAAGAGAGCAAGCGCTGCACCGAAATCATGAGTTTCGCTACCAACCTGGAACACATTGGCGACATCATTTCAGTCGATATGATCGATAATATATTGCGCAAAAAGCTCGTCAGCCGCTCCAAGATGTCACTCCAGGACCGTGAAGATATCAACAATCTGTACCAGCCGGTGCTACTCAGCTTCCACCTGTCGCTCAGTGTTTTTACCTCTGGCGACATAGGCATGGCGCGGCAACTGCTGGCGAAGAAATACAAGTTTATCAAGCTCGAAAAACAGGCTGTGGTAAACCACCTGATCAAGTTACGCGAAGACGTCACCTACGACTCCCGTTTGAGCGCGATGCAACTCGATGTCATCCGCGACCTGAAGCGCATCAACTCACATTTAACCGCGGTGGCCTATCCGATACTCGAAGCAGCCGGTCAATTGCGAAGCCGACTAAAAAAGAGTGAAAAGACAGAAGTTAAGGCTTGAGTTTGAAGTTGTCGGGCACGAAGCCGATGCCTCTACTTCAGTAGGACTATGCACGATAGCATTCGAAATCAAATTAAAAAGAAGGAGTTCAAAGCAGGCTGCATCTACCAGAAGTACCGGTAATCGTTTTTTTGTCAATTCGAATGAAATATTTTTTAGTCTGTGATTCGAAGGTCAATTGCGCACGGGTTTGCCTGGTTAGTCAATGTAGTACCCAAACCCACGTTGCGTTTTTATTATGGGCTCAACGAATGCCAGACGTAATTTTTTTCTCAGAATACTGATATGTACTTCTATCGAGTTTTTGGATACATAGGTTTTGCTATCGTAAATATGACATAGTTTATCCGGTGAAATCACTCTCCCCCTGCTGATCGCAAGATACTCGAGGATACTCATTTCAGTTGGAGTCAACGCAATGTCATTCGATCCAATTGAAGCTTTATGCAGCGAAGTATCAATTTGAAGACTGCCTATTATTATTATCGGCGATTTAAATCGGTATTTTCGCCGCACCAGCGCCTGTATTCGAGCGTGTAATTCATCAAAAGCAAACGGCTTTACCAGGTAATCGTCTGCGCCCAGTTCAAGCCCGGCTATTCGATCCCTGGTCTGGTCTCGAGCAGAAAGAATAAGCACTTCGGGATTTTGTTTCGATAAACGTATCTCGCGTAACACCTCGAGACCCGATTTCCTGGGCAGCATTAGATCGAGTACGATGACGTCATATTCACCATGCAAAGCAAACTGGAGCCCTTGCTCTCCGTCGATAGCAAAATCGACTGCATAGCCCAGTTTTCCCAATCCGGTTTTCAACGATTTGCGAAGTTTTTCGGAATCTTCGACTACTAGAATTTTCATTATCTACACATACAGGGATTTCAACACAATTTATTCCCGCCCGGTTAAGTTTGCTAGCAATTCCTCAACTACTATTAACCGATTTACCTTAAGATTTTCTGAAGCCATTCAAAAATAAATTCGCAGGCTTTCTAAAGCAACCCTTGAGCCTGGAGTTTTAAACCTACCCCACCTTTACCTGGGCTTATGATGAATATTACATAAAGTCCTGGGTGAACATTGCAATCCTGGCTATAGAGAAAATTTAGATCGCCCATGGGAAGCATCGTGTTTAACGACTAGCCAGGTTTCTACCCAATCTTCAGCGTATCTTAAGATTACCCCGTTAGAATTTACTTAACACGCCACAGACAATCGGGGAAAATCGATATGAATCGCCAAAATTCCATCCTGCTTAATTGCTGCCTTGTCGCCCTGATGGCTATAAGTTCTTCCGTGTACGCTGAAGAAGACAGGTGGGAGCCTGGCTTCAGGTTGAATGTCGAGGTGGCCGACGGTAAACCTGCCAACGATATCTTAGGATATGGAATTTATGGCCGCTATCTTATAAACCAGGACTGGAGAATTGGTTTCGGCCTGGATCTGGCGGCCTACGACCTTGAACGTCCCGCCAGTCTGCTTGGAATTTCTTCCTCGGCGCCCAGGGTTATCGACGCAGATACCTCAAGCA
>JBGMRM010000265.1:0-3880 GCA_048061415.1 Gammaproteobacteria bacterium
GGAATCCAGCAGTATCGATAATGTGGGCTACGGCGAGCATTACGAAGCGGTAACCGTCGACCACCTGATTACTCGTTGGGCAAAGGAGCGGCGTGCCTTGTTAGGCCTGGATTAATCTACTACCTTTACAGGTATGATTAAAGATCGGGAATCATTAATTAAATGATTAAGAAAATACTGGTTGCGACCGACGCGTCGGCAGCATCGAATCGCGCTGTCAGTATGGCGGCCTATATGGCTGCATGCCATGATGCCGAGTTATTGATCATTCATGTGATCAGGGATATGCAGTTGCCCGCTCAAATGAAAGAAGCGCCCGAACTGGAAGCGTTTGCGAACAAGCGTGAAGATATACTGAGACAGGTGGCGGAAACCATCTTGCACGAAGCCGAGCTAAGGGCAAAAAAAGGCGGTGCAAAAAAAGTGAGTACTGCGATAGGTAGTGGCGACCCTGCGTCTAGCGTAATCGGATTTGCCAACCGCAGGAATATCGACACGATAGTAGTCGGTACTCGAGGCCTGGGTAAGGTTAAGGGAGTTTTACTGGGTAGCGTGTCGCGCAAGATTACCAACAATGCCGAAGCGAATTGCCTGGTGGTTCGATAAGGGATTCTAACCCGGTCAGGTATCACGTACCCTGGACTTGGTTGGATCGTAGAATGGAAATGCCACCACTTTGGCGGGTAAGCGTTTTTGATGGCCATCGAGCTTCCCTACCTCGACTTCGGTCCCGATTTCACTGTGTTCCACCGCGATGCGGCACAAAGCGACATTCTTGCGCAGAATCGGTGAGCGCACCGCGCTGGTAATTTCCCCCACCCGGTTGCGGCCGATATTAACGCAATCACCATTCGCGGCCAGCTCGTCACCGCTAAGCTCCAGTCCGACCAGTACGCGTTGTGGATTTTCCCTGCGCCTGACCAGAGCGTCGCGTCCGATGAAATTGTCTTCCTTGGTTTTCAGGGGTACGGTGAAAGGGATACCCGCTTCGTAGGGGTCGGTCTGATCGCTAAACTCGCGGCCAGCGAAAATTAAACCCGCTTCGACGCGCAGCATGTCGAGCGCTTCGAGGCCCAGAGGCGTTAGCTTATAAGCTTTGCCTGCTTCCCAGATAGCATCCCAGGCCGCGGGTGCATCTTTGGGATGGCAAAATACTTCGTAGCCCAGTTCGCCGGTGTAACCGGTGCGTGACACCAGTACCGGTATACCCAGTTCGTCGCCGATTCGGGCGATAGAAAAGCGAAACCATCCGAGTTCTTCGACGCTCGCCTGGTCGGGTCGAGTCCAGATGATTTGTTTTAATATATCCCGGCTTTTGGGTCCCTGGACCTGCAGGTTATGCAGTTGATCTGTCGAGTTTCGTACCCAGGCATTCAATTTGAGATTTTGCGCCTGCTCGCGCAACCAAATGCCGCTGCTATCGCTTCCACCAATCCAGCGGAAGTTATCCTGACCCAGACGAAACACAGTACCATCGTCGATCATGCCGCCATTTTCATAACACATCGCGGTGTAAACAACCTGCCCAGCCGCGAGGCGCCGAATATTGCGCGTCACACAGGTTTGCATCAGCAACTCGGCATCGGGCCCCAGCACCTCGTATTTTCGCAAAGGCGACAAATCGATTACCACGGCGCCTTCCCGGCAGGCCCAGTATTCATCTATGGCCCCATGTTTGGTATAGCTTTTGGCGAGCCAGTAGCCGGCGTACTCGGTAAAGTTTCGGGTATGTTCCAGGGTTCTCGGGTGAAATCCTGTTTCTTTGGTTAATTGTTTCTCTGCATCGGTAGTCATTCTGTAGGCCATCGCTTTGCTAAATGAATTCTTGCCGGAGTAAATTCGCATGTGAATATCGGTTGGATTCCATCCGTTTGCGGGATCGACATCGCAGGGGCAGGCGGATGAAACGCAAACCATGTCCCTAAGCGCTCGCATCAATACATAGTCTCCGGGCCGGGACCAGGGCTCATCGAAATACATTTGATTGGTATCGTCGATATTGGTATTGAAAAACAGGTTGATCGCCATCCAGCCAGGCCGGGATTGTATGCCAAAAGGCTGCAGTGCCCGGTTAAAATTTTCGGAACAGTTAACATGTCCCGGATATCCCATATCGTCGTAGTACTTGGCTGTACAGGCGGTTCCAAAGCTGTCGTGGCGACCGCAGGTATCCCTGATGAGTTCAACCAGGGGTTCGAAATCCTGCGTATAAAATTTCGCCAGCAAGCCGGGGGCTGGATAAGAAGCACCTACCACGTGCCGCGTACTGGTCGCGTCCAGACAACGTTCATACCCCTTGTCCAGCGCGGCGATATCGAAGCATTGAAAATCGGAGCACTCGCGACCCTCGACATCGATAATCTGGATGTATTGACCGGCTTTGACTTCGTAGGCAAAAGCGGTGCGTGCTTCTATGCGAACATCCTGTTGTGGCTCGGCCAGTGGGTCCGGTAACCGAATCCGGCCTTCTTCGGACGAATTCGGTTGTCGATAAACGAAGGCGGTGAGGTCGGTGACGGTATTTTGTTGGTCAACCAGCATCGCATCGCCGGGGGCGGCAATGAGGCAGGTGATATTCTCACTGGCGGTAAAACGAATCGAGTCACCTGCCGGAGAAGCATCGCTGAAAACCCGAGTGCTCTGTGCCGAATCGAGAGAAATGTTGCGAAATTTAAGTGTCCGGGCCAGTTTTATTGCGCTCGCGTCGTTGCCGCCCAGGATATTCTTAAACCCTTCGGCGCGACCATCTGCATGGGCGCCTATACATTGCATATCGCTCTTAGCCTGCGCGTCGAATACGGTTATTTCACCTACCTGCAATCCTTCGGGACTGACCAGTTCGATTTCGTCACCGGCAAAGAGCTCGAGAGCGGTAATGCCACAGGCCCTTACCAGGTAGCGTTCCGTATTGGGGGGCAGGGCGTTCAACCCGGGTTCGAGTAACCGTACAGGGGATACAAATAAAGGGGCGTTCATTGCAAATGACAGGTCAAATTTCGATTTACCCTTAAGGCTCAAGCAGGTCGTCCTGAACCCCGTAGAGGTGATTTTTGATATTTTTTACTGCTGCCGGTGTATCGCGCGCGGCTATCGATTCATAGATTACCCGGTGTTGGCTATTGTAAAAGTCCATGCGCCCAGGGGTGAGCAATTTGGCTTTCATACTGCGCCATTGCGAGTAGCGCCGCACTTCGCTGATGCGTTCATAAACCCAGAAAAGCAGCTTGTTCTTGGAGCACTGGGCGAGCGCCATATGAAAAGCGGTATCTGCGCGGGCAAATTTTTCCGCATCCCCATCGCAATCTTCGCATTGGCGAAGCGCTTTTCGCAACTCTTCAAGGTCGCGGTAACTGGCATTTGCAATGGCCAGCTTCACGATCTGTGGCTCTAAAGCTATGCGTACCTCCACCATTTCCAGCGGGCTGGTGATGCTGGATATTTCCTGTTGATTGGTGAGCTCCTGATGCGAAACATAGGTGCCGCTGCCTACTTGCCTGGTGACCAGGTGTTGCTCTTCGAGGATTTGTAATACTGAGCGTATGGTGCCGCGTGATACCTTAAATTCCTCTGCCAGGTTGCGTTCGGCGGGCAGGCGTTCTTCGTGAGTATAGTGCCCTTCGAGGATTCGACGCTTTAACTGCGAGGCAACGTTACTGGTGGTAACGCCAACGCGACCGGGATCTGCTTTTCTGATCGATTTAAATTCGCTGCCGGACAATTGCTGACTCAGTTTTCCATCAGTATTCATTATCCTCCAACCTCCAAACCAAAGCTATTATTATGGTACTATAAATTGGTACAATATTGCGTCATTCGAAAGCTTAAATCAAGCGCTTTTGAGCTTTTTTCCGTATAATCGGTCTGCAATATGTACAGTATC
>JBGMRM010000266.1:0-3870 GCA_048061415.1 Gammaproteobacteria bacterium
TCGCTTCTCCGATTGGCAAAATTCAGTTGCGCATAGACAAGGGCGTCGCAGACGGCCAATGGCAGGGCATTCTTGACGAGGTTGTCACTTCCATTTCTCAAACCCTTGACAGGCTCGCCAAAGAAAGGCGCGGGCTCGAAAACATCATCATTAAGGTTACCGAGCAAATTAGCGAACTTTCCCAATTTATCACCGCAAACCATGAAGATCATCTTTCCGACCATCGGGATACGCTGACACTGCAGCTACAGATGCAGGAAGGGGTAGCTAAAATCGAAGAAAACGTGCATTCCGCGCAGGATATCGACCAGCTAAAATCCGCTGTTACGAGCAACATCGAACTGGTTTGCGAGGGCGTGGAAAATTTTGTAGACCGCGTTAATTCCCGGCACGAGGCTACCGAAATAAGAAACGAAAAACTCACCAAACAAATTTCAGCCATGGAGAGGGAATCCAGCCAATTACAGAAAGAGCTAAAGGAGAGTAGTGAAAAATTGCTACACGATACGCTAACCGGTGTGGGCAGCCGAATTGCCTACGACGAGCAGATAGTGCAGGAACTGGCGCGCAACAAGCGTTATGGTTCATCCTTCAGTTTCGCGATCCTGGACATAGACCACTTTAAAAAAATTAACGATAAATACGGCCATAATGCTGGAGACAATGCGCTTAAAATAATAGCGGGGTTGATGATGAGTCAAATCCGGAAGTCGGATTATGTATACCGCATCGGCGGTGAAGAATTCGTACTACTGGTGACCAATACCGAGTTATCCAGTGCCGAAACCCTGGTGCAGAAAATACGAAAGTCTGTCGCCGAATCAGGGTTCCATTTTAAGCAGGAGCAGGTAAATCTGACCCTCTCGGCCGGGATCACCGAAGCCCTGGATGATGATGAAGTACAGACAATCTACGAACGCGCCGATTTGGCCCTGTACCGCGCCAAGAATTCCGGTAGAAACTGTCAGATAGTGGGTTAGCCCGCAATATGCAGGCTAGGCTCCCAGTTCAACCGGGGTTTTGGCAATAATCGTGAGCGCATGCAGTGCACCCGAAGCGATCTCCTCATTGACACAGGCGTACACCAGTTTATGCCGCTTAATCGGCGTCAGCCCTGAAAACTCATCGCTGACCACCTGGGCCACAAACTTGCCTTCGCTGCCAGAAACTTCGACCGAGGCTGAAGGCATGCCTTGCTGGATTAATTGTTCGATCTCTTCGGGATTCATCATCTGCCCCTGAATATTGGTATTTTTGCACGATAGTGGCGGCCACGAAACTTAATTTTCGCGCATGCCTGCCGATTAAAAGAAAGATAATTTTAAGACCCTGCGAATAATTCGTCTATGAATTCTCAGAGGAGGACAAACCTGCAGTTTCATTTTCGTTTGTCCCATAAAATTAATACCTTAGCGGCATCGGTTTCGGCAACGCTTCCGTGGGCTGCCCTAAGGTCTGAATAAATCTGACCTTACTTAAAAAAATAGACTATAAACAATACTACGAAAGCATCGGGAATATGCCATGAAAAAAATACTACTAAACACCCTCCTCTTACTTTTCATGGTTAGCAACCAGATTTGGGCCGCCGAGGACGAAGAATAATCCTCCGCTTATATTTCCCTCGGAGAACCGATGGTATTAAATTTGAGTAATACCAGTGGGCGATTGACTTTTTTGCAGATAAAGGCGGACATCCTGGTCAGCGATTCCGCCTCTGAGAAACTGGTAAAAATGCATATTCCTGCCATCAGGCACCAGTTGATTGTGCTGCTGAGTGAACAACCGGCGAGTGACATGAAATCAGCCACCAAACGTGAAAAAATTCGGTCAATCGCTACGGCACAGGTCCAGGAGCTAATGGCCGGACTGGGTGGTGACGAAGACGTCGGCGAAGTCCTGTTTTCCAGTATCCTGGTACAGTAGTCTTTCCGTCATGCTTCAGAATCGTTTCGAGGGCTAATTTAAATCTGCTCGTCATGTTTGCCCAGAACCGACTGCCCGTGAATAAATTCCATTAATTGCTCGCCAGCCAGTGCAAAGCGCCATCCCTGCGAGAGCCGACTGTTTTTGCGGTTGACAATAAGATTATCGATATCCTTACGCGTTGCCAACGCGGCCAGTGCGATCTGATTATCTTCCGCTATCACCCGGCACAACGCCATCATGCGGTCTCCCAGGGCCTGCTGATGACTCGACAGTGAATTAACCCTGTCTGGGTGCGGCCATTCGGAGGAATCTGTGTTTTGCGCATCCCTGATAATTTTGAGCATCGCCAGGCCATGTTTCGTAATAAATTTTTCGCTGAGTTCGTTTATCGAAGACAGATCGTCCACAGTGGCTGGTTTCAGGTGGGATATCTCGACCAGGCAGTCATCTTTTGCTATCCAGCGCCTCGGTCGGTTCTTTTCCTGCGCAAGTCGTTCGCGCCACTGGCATAGCAGGCTTGCGATCTGTAACTCCACGCCATTCAGTTTCCTCACACCTTTCAGGCGTTTCCACAAATCTCCCATGTTAATTTCGTAGCTTGAGGCAATAGACATTTTCTGCAAGTCTTTTTCGATCCAGGCGTTACGCCCTTTTTTATCAAGCTCGGTTTTCAGTTTTCGGTATAGCGGCAGCAAATAACGTACATCGTCCATCGCGTAGTCGAGTTCTTCGTCTGACAAGGGGCGTTTTAACCAGTTGGCCCGCGTATGTTTTTTTTCCAGTCTGACCCCGGTGATCTGATTCACCAGATCCGCATAACCGATCTGATGGTTGTAACCGAGTACGGCGGCAGCGAGTTGCGTATCGAATACAGGTTTCGGAACCTGGGTAAACTGTTGAAACAGTATCTCCAGGTCCTGACTAGGTGAGTGGAATACCTTGGTCAAATTCTCGCGCTCCAACAGATTTTTCAAAGGCGTGAAATCGCTGATCGCCAGCGGGTCGATACAGGCCATGTGGCTCTCACTGGCAACCTGAATCAGGGCGAGGATCGGGTAATAGGTTTTTTCGCGCACAAATTCGGTGTCAACAGCGCAATATGGGGCTGCTTCAATAGCACCACAGAATTCAGCCAGCTGCCGGTCGTTTTCGACATAGGAGTAGGGCATAGCTAACTTAGCACGAATTTGCGCCGGATATCCCGCAATATCACAAACACCCAGGGCCAGATCAACATGCCGACAAAAGGGGCGCTAAAAAAAGCCAGAAACGGCACCGGCCTGCCCACTATTCCCTCCACCCAGGCCACTATCATCTGGCCAATAGCGAGCAGCACAAATACATAGATAGCCTGTTGCGGCAGGGACATTACGCGGATTCGTTGGTAAAAACTCATGTTGATATAAACGATTATCACCAGCGCCAACGCGTGCTGCCCCAGCAGGGTTACCTGCGCTGCATCAACCAGCAAGCCGGTAAAAAAAGCCGACCAGAGTCCGACTCGTTTCGGCAGCGCCATACTCCAGTAAATTAATATCAGTGCAACCCAGTTTGGGCGATAGATTTGTACCCAGTCGGGTAATGGCAAGATCATCAATATCAGGCCAACAATTAGACTCAGGATAATAACAAGGTAGCGTAACCCGGGCATGCTTAAACGGCCGCTAACCGGCTGGCTTGATTATCAACACTTCGCGGCTGCTATCGAGACGAGCCTTCGGTTTTGCAGTGATAGAAACGAATCCAAAGGTCAAATCCTGTTTAATTTCGGTAACCGTGGCGACTGGATAATTGGCTGGAAAGCGTCCTCCGAGCCCCGAAGTAACCAGCTCATCATTTACCATGATATCCGCTGTGGCCGGTAAAAAGCGCAATTCCAGCTGGTCGGTGCTTCCATTGCCGAATGCTACACTGCGGGTACCAGTTCGAATAAACTGCACT
>JBGMRM010000267.1:0-3842 GCA_048061415.1 Gammaproteobacteria bacterium
CCGAGGGACATACCCGCCGAGTCGAAGCGCGGCAGTATGTTTTCAATCGTTTCGACCTGGTCGAGGTCGATGGCCTGTTGGGGCTTTAGTCGTAACAGGTCGCGTAGCGCAACCGCGGGCCGGTTGTTGACTACGCTGGAGTAGGCCTTCCAGTCATCGAAGGAACCGCTTTCTACCGCTTGTTGCAGGCTATACACCACGTCGGGGTTGTAGGCATGGTACTCGCCGTCGTGAATGTATTTGAGCAAGCCGCCCTGGTCGGGAATTTTGCGCGGGTTCCAGGCGATCTTGTTGATTATCTTCTGATCGTCTTCGATGTCGTCGAAATCGATTCCATCGATGCGGCAGGTGGTTCCGTGAAAACACTGGTCTACCACGTCTCGATGCAAGCCGACGATTTCAAATAGTTGCGAGCCCCGATAGCTGGAGATAGTCGATATCCCCATCTTCGAAATGATCTTGTACAGGCCCTTGTTGATACCGCGGCGATAATTCGATCCGGTATCGGGGCATTGCAGGTCGGGTAATTCACCGCTTCGGGTCATGCCGACGATGCTCGCGTAAGCGAGGTATGGATAGATTGCGGTGGCGCCGAAGCCCAGCAGTACGGCCATATGATGCGAATCCCTGGCGGTACCGGTCTCGACCACTATATTGGTATCGCAACGACCGCCGGTGTAGCACAGACGACGATGCACCGCACCGGTTGCCAGCGCGGCATGGATCGGTAATTGATGCTGGGGAATATCCTTGTCACTCAGCACCAGGATAACGATACCCCGCCGCGATGCGCGTTCGGCCTGGTCGGCGATATCGACGATAGCCTGTTTGAGGCTGGTTTTTCCGGGGTCGTAGCCGAGCGAAACGGTTTCGTTTGGGTAACCCTGGTCACGCCAGGACAGTAGGTCGACAAATTTTTGTTCGGATAAAATCGGGGAACTAACGATCAGGCGGTTTGCGTGTTCGGCTTTTTCGTTGAACAGGTTGTGCTCGCGCCCGAAGCAGGTTTCGAGCGACATGACGATTTTTTCGCGCAATGGATCGATTGGCGGGTTCGTGACCTGGGCAAATTGCTGCCTGAAGTTATCGTACAGCGAGCGCCGGTGCAGCGATAATACCGGCAGGGGTGTATCGTCGCCCATCGACCCGGTGGCTTCCTGTGAATCATGCGCCAGCACCCTGAGTATTTGATCGCGCTCCTCGAAGCTGACCTGGAACTGCTTTTCCAGCCGGGTCAGGGTTTCCTTGCTCATTGCCAGCGCCGAGAAGGGTGAATTCGACGGGTTGGCGCTCAAACGCTTTAGCCTGTCCCTTAGCCACATTTCATAGGGGTGGCGCTCCTGCAACATATTGTCGATATCATCGGATAGCAGCAGCTTGCTGGTTTCGGTGTCCACCGCGATCATTTCACCCGGCTTCAGGCGCCCCTTGGCAATCACGTCTTCGGGTAGGTAATCCCAGATACCGATTTCAGATCCAAGGGTGATATGCCGGTCCTTGGTCATCACCCATCGCGCCGGGCGTAAACCATTCCTGTCCATTACGCAGCAGGCGTAGCGGCCTTCGGTCAATACGATGCCCGCCGGGCCGTCCCAGGGCTCCATGTGCATGGAGCTGTATTCGTAAAAAGCGTGCAGTGCCGGGTCCATATCGTCGACGTTTTGCCAGGCCGGTGGCACCAGCAGCCGCATCGCGCGGAATAAATCCATGCCACCGCTGAGCAGAAAATCGAGCATATTGTCCATCGAACTCGAGTCCGAGCCGGACATGTTGACCAGCGGCTTTATCGCTTCGACATCGGGTAGCAGTTCGGATTTAAACTTGTAGGCGCGCGCATTGGCCCAGTTGCGATTCCCCTGTATGGTATTAATCTCGCCGTTGTGAGCGAGGTAACGAAACGGCTGTGCGAGACGCCATTGAGGCCAGGTGTTGGTGGAAAATCTCTGGTGGAATACGCAAATTGCGCTTTCCATCGACTGCTCGTTCAAATCCGGATAGAAAACCGGCAGGTTTTCCGGCATCACCAGTCCCTTGTACGAGAGTACTGTCGACGACATGCTGGTGACGTAGTAATAATCGTTGATGCGCGTATTTTCCTGGGCTTCGTGCGCCTTGCCGATCGCACGCCTGGCGAGATACAGCGATCGCTCGAATTCGGCCAGGCTCATTTCATCGGGGGCGTTAATATAAGCCTGGTATATGGCCGGTTTCGATTTTAAGGCTTCTTCGCCGCAGGCGGATGGGTCGGTTGGCACTTCACGCCAGCCCACAAATTGCAAACCCTGGTCGGCTACCTTTTGTTCGGTGATAGACTGCGATATTTCGGTTTCACCCGCGTGTGGCGACATGAAAAGTGTGCCCACCGCGTATTGTTCGGCACAGTTAATTCCAAGCTCATCGGCCTTGCTGCGCAAAAATGAATCGGGTTTCTTGAGCAAAAGTCCGCAACCGTCGCCGGATTTTCCATCTGCGGCTATCGCACCCCGGTGGGTGAGTCTCGCCAGCGCCGCGATCGAGGTTCTGATCAACCAGTGGCTCGGCATATCGTCAATATTGGCAATCAGACCGAAGCCGCAGCTGTCTTTTTCAAAACCTGGCTGGTATAGGCCCTTGAGTTCGGTTTGTGTGCTCATTATGGAAATCGGTTTTGACCCTGCTAAAAAGGTGAAACTATGGAGTGAAACGCCGGAGGCCGCAGCCGCCAGTTGTGCGGTCAAGTTGTTCCACGGTTATCCGCGCCCATGCAAGAAGGGGCGAATATTATACCCGTCCCGATTGGCGCAATTCAATTAATTGCGTTTGCTGCGTTAAAGTCTGGTACAGGCGGCAATTGCACTCTTGCGGCGCGGTTAACTGTCGAGTGTTTTTTGCAGCAATTTGGGATCGTAGTCGGCGGTCAAAAATGCCTCGCCCAGACCTTTGAGCAATACCAGTTTAATCTGGCCGTCAACGGTCTTCTTGTCGATTGCCATCGCGCTCATGTATCGTTCCGGGGTCATTTCGGGCGGGGGTGTTACCGGAAGCGACGATTGCTGGAGTAATGCAATCGTGCGCTGCTTCACGCTATGATCGATCCAGTGTTGGCGTTCCGACAGGTCAGTCGCCATCACCATGCCGGCAGCGACGGCTTCGCCATGCAGCCAGTTGCCATAACCCATCGAGGTTTCAATCGCGTGGCCGAAGGTGTGGCCGAGATTGAGCAGGGCGCGAATTCCGGCTTCGCGCTCGTCGATGGCTACGATTTCGGCCTTGCACAGACAGGATACCCGAATAGCCTCGGACAATGTTTCCATATCGCGACCTGTCAATTTTTGAATATTCGCCTCCAGCCATTCGAAAAATTCGGCATTGCGAATCAGGCCGTATTTAATAACCTCGGCGAGGCCGGCGCTCAGTTCCCGGTCGGGCAGGGTATCGAGTGTAGCGGTATCGACAATTACGCATTGTGGCTGGTAGAAGGCACCGATCATATTCTTGCCGAGCGCATGATTGACGCCGGTTTTGCCGCCAACAGACGAATCGACCTGCGATAAAAGGGTGGTGGGGATCTGGATAAAATGTACCCCGCGCTGGTAAATACTGGCGGCAAAACCAGCTATATCGCCGACTACGCCGCCCCCGAGGGCTATCAGTGTAGTTTGCCGGTCGTGTCGTTGTTGCAATAGTGTATCGATGATTTTTTCGACCGAAGCCATCGTTTTATATTGTTCTCCATCGTCGAGAATCAGGCTATCGTGGCGTATGTTCCGGGCATCCAGGGATTGTTGTACCTTTCGCAGATAAAGTGACGCCAGTGTCGTGTTGGAAACGATCAGGGCAGAATGACCCCTGATGTGCCTGCC
>JBGMRM010000268.1:0-3819 GCA_048061415.1 Gammaproteobacteria bacterium
TTCCCTGCTTTAATAGATTCCCGCTTTCGCGAGTATGTCGATTATAGTGTTTCGTAGTTTAAATAAGTATTATAGGGGTCTTAGGTCTGAGTTTCGATTCCGCTTATGAATAGCAGTCCGCTTGTCAGCACAGCGAGTGAAATTCGCTTCGACCAGGGGCGGCATTATCGCGCCAAAATCGGGTATGTACTACTCGCCACGGAACAGACGATTCAGGACGATGTGATGAAACTACGGCCCGAGGGTGTCGGCATGCATTTCGCCCGCGCTGCGATCCCGGATTCGATTACCAATGCGACCCTGGGGGCGCAGGCCGATTTGCTCGCCGACTGCGCATCGACCCTGTTGCCCGACGGTAGTCTCGACGTGGTCTGTTATGCCTGCACCTCGGGTAGCCTGGTGATTGGTGAAGCGCGGGTTTTTAAAGAGCTACATCAGGGGTCGCCCGGGGCAAAGGCAACTTCGCTGATCACCGGGGTTATTCGTGCGCTACGCGCCCTGGGAGTCCGGCGCCTCGTCGTAGCAACGCCGTATCTCGATGAAATCAATCAACGTGAGGCCGAGTATCTCGAACAGGCGGGTTTTGAAATACTGGCTATCAGTGGTCTTAAGCTCGAAAAAGACAGTGACATGGTGCGGGTTGCACCCGATTACATCGTCGAATTCGCGTTGTCGCTCGACCGAAAGGATGCGGACGGGATATTTATTTCCTGTGGCGCGCTTCGAACACTAGAGGTGGTGGGCGAAATCGAGGCGAGAGCCGGGAAGCCGGTTATTAGCAGTAACCAGGCGATGATCTGGGACACGCTGCGGCTCGCCGGGATAGACGATAAAATCGAAGGCTACGGCAGGTTATTGTCCCAATATTAGCGAAGTGCTGCCCCGGGCAGGGTGCACCAGTCGAATTCGATACCAGGTCGTTCCTGGTCAATGCAAGCTGTGAGGCATGACGTGTTCACCACTGGCGGATTCTGATGCTAACGAAGTGGCTCATTCTGTCTTTGCTGGTAATGGGGCTGGTTTCCCTGCTGTATTTCCGGCCCTTGAGCGTCGATAAAACCCTGCCGGATCGCATCACGGAGCGGGATCGAATCGATTTGCTCTCAAACGATACCGGGATCTATAGTCGGGACGATGGTGAAGCCGCTAAATCCAGTGATTCAGAAATTACCGGGTATCCGCTGGTCGGTGAGCCTGCCCCCGGCAATGCCGAGGATGTGATAGATACCACCAGGCGCTTTGAAATCTATGGCAGGATTATTGACGAATACAATCAACCCATAGAAGGCGTGCTGGTATCTGAAGACCGTTATTGGTATAGCACGCGCTCGAATTCGGATGGACAATATCGCCTGGCCCTCGAATTACCGAAGCTCAAATATTCGATGCTGACTTTCGAGCGCGCCGGGTACCGTGCCGACCGGGTTGGTGTTTCCACTGAGGATTTGAAAATTGACGCGCGCACAGGGTTGAATATCACCCTGGCCGAATCATCCGATTCTGTCAAACTCGGTGGCTGGATCAGCAACGATATCGGAGAAAGCCTGCCAGGACAGAAAATTCGTATTTCTTCGTGGGGGTACCAGGGTCAGGACTCTATTATCCATACCGTGCTTAGCGATGAGAAAGGGGAATTCGTGTTTGAAGCGGTCAGGCCAGATATCAATTACAGACTTGAAGTGTTCCCCTCGCCGGATTACGCGCCTTATTCAATTGAAGAATTGAGCGTGACCCGAACACCACCGCGCCTGAATATAAGCCTCAGGCGGCTCAAATTTATCCAGATTAGCGGGATGTTTGTCGATAGTGGAGGTAACCCGGTGCCTAATTTCGAAATAGACATTAAAAACCTGACTACCGGGATTCATGTTCGAAAAATCGTCAGCGATTCGTCCGGTTTCTTTAATCTCGAAAAATTTCCTGCCGGAAAAATGAGATTTTCAGGCAGTGCGCCAGAATTTTTCGATATCAATGGGCTTAGCCTTTCAGAAAACGAATATAGAAATCTGATTCTGGTGGTCGACAGGGGGATCTATCAATTGTCGGGTTGGGTAAGCGACCAAAATGGCGTTGCTGTCAGCGGCGCGAGGGTAACGCTCGACGCTGAAATTGTAAGCGATGGAATACAGTCGATTTCCATTCGGTCAGCCGTGACCGATAGTATGGGCAGGTTTGAATTTGACCAGTTAGGCGACGTGGAACACGTGATTACAGTCTACGCGAAGGGATTCGAGACAAAAGAGCTACTACACAGATTTCAATCATCCATCGGTGACGTCCAGATTTTACTGGACCGGCAATAGCCCGGCCAGCGCTGGTTTATTCAACCCTGGCCTGTTTGTTACCGTCACTGAGGGTAATATCGATTTCGTCTCCCGCCGATAACTGTTTTACCGAGCTCACCAGTAGCCCGCCCCTGTGGATCGTTGCAAATCCGCGTGACAGCGTTTTCAACGGGCTTAGCGTATCGAGCGATTTGGCCTGAATGGCGAGCAGGTGTGTAGCCGTTAGCATGCGTCGCTTTAAAGCGTTAATGTGGTTGCCGCGCAGGCGGGCCAGGTATTCCTGCTGTTGCCTGATTTTGCGCAGTGGGCTGCATTGCTGGATCGTCGAATGACATAGTTGCAGGCGGTGCCCGTCGGTTGCCATGTGCGTGCGCGCACGATCGAGCAGGCTGTCGCAGGCGTATTTCAGGCGCATTTTTAAAGCCTGAAATTGGCGCAGGGGATGCTGGCCCAGTAATCTTTTCTGTAACTGCTGGAGACGCTCGCCATTGTGTCCCAGGCGCTGCAGAATCAGGGAGTTCACCCGGTTTATCCGGGCATCGATGGTTTGCATCATTTCGAATCGGTCCGGGGTCACCGTTTCCGCCGCGACCGACGGGGTAGGGGTGCGCAAGTCGGCGGCAAAATCGGCGATGGTGAAGTCAATTTCATGCCCGATTCCGGTCACAATCGGAATCGGAAAATCGGCGATCGCGCGCGCCAGTGCCTCATCGTTGAAACACCAGAGGTCTTCCAGCGAACCGCCACCGCGAACCATTAATATGACATCGCAATCGGCCCGCTGCCTGGCTTTGTGCAGGGCTTCGATCAACTGGGTGCTCGCTGTTTCGCCTTGTACCATGGTTGGGAAAAGCAATACGGGAATGTGTGGCGCCCGCCTTTTGATTACGCTTAACACATCGCGGATGGCGGCACCGGTCGGTGAGGTAATAATGCCGATTTTCCTGGGCTGATGCGGAACCGGTTTTTTCAATTCTGCGCGGAACAGGCCTTCCTTTTCGAGCTGGTTTTTAAGCTGCTCGTAACGGCGCATCAATTCCCCGACCCCGGCATCTTCGAGGTGGTCGACCACCAGTTGATACTCGCCGCGCGCCTCGTACAGGGTGACCTGCGCCCTGAGCAGTACGTGTTGACCGTTTTCCGGGACAAACCCGACCCGACTGTTGCGGCCCTTAAACATCGCGGCGCGGCATTGGGCGCGCTCGTCTTTGAGGGTGAAATACCAGTGCCCGGAAGCTGGACAGACAAAATTGGAAATCTCACCTTCGATCCAGAGCGTTCCGATGCCCTGCGATAAAATCGCCTTTACTTCGAAGTTGAGCGCCGAAACGGTCCAGACCGTATCGGAACTGGTGGGATGTGCTTGCATACTAAAGTTCGATAACAGACCAGTAATTTAGGCCTATTCTATACCAGCTTTCGGTAAGTTCTTAATCATCTGTGCCTAAAACGGTCTCGTCCCCGATCGGCTGGTTAAAATATACCAGTAGGGTCGAATTCATTCGACCGATTATTAATGGCCAAATAAATTCGA
>JBGMRM010000269.1:0-3809 GCA_048061415.1 Gammaproteobacteria bacterium
TGGGTGACGGTTGGCAGATTAACGGGTCGCCGACATTTTCCTACAATCACAAGGCAGACAGTGACAACGCCTGGACATTCCCGCTGGCTGTCGGTGTCTCGAAGACCACCATAATTAACGGTCGGCCATGGAAATTCGGCGTGCAGTATTCGTACTACATTGAATCGCCCGATCTCTTTGGTCCGGACGACCAGATTCGATTTACTATATCGCCGGTGGTCAAGTTGCCGTGGTAGATCCGGGTATCCGATTCTGCCTCGGGTGTTCGGCCTGAATGAAAGCTGGAATAGTGTTTCCAAAACTATTCTGCCGGTGGTCACACAGGATAATATCGTTCCCGGCGCGGTCAGCCAATCAGGATTTGGAGATGTGATACAGAGTTCTTTACTCCCAGGAAGTAGAAGCAGCAGATGGTGAACTGTTTTTTGGTCATCCAGTCACGGATAGTCTGTTTGGTGTAGCGGCGCTGGATATATGGTCAACATGCTGGTAAAACTTTTCAACAGACAAGTATCTGACATGCTGCTTGCCTGCGCCGTAGTCTTAATACTTACGACTACAAATTACGCTCAGGCTAACGACGGCGACGAAAGTATTGCAACATCTACCACTGCACAGCCCTTGCCGGCCGGAATGGCTCGCTTGCAGGTGGTTCAGACGGAAAGTCCACGCGACACGCTTCGAACCTTCCTGCGGCTCACCCGCGAGCTGGAAAATGCTTTGCTGTCGTCCTCGAAAAATAGGAGTCGCAGCAATGCAGATCGTGTGGTACTTATTGGGCCCCAGTTGATACAGTTGATCGATCTGTCATCGGTACCGAAGGCGTTGCGGCGTGAAATAGGGAAGGAAACCCTTGGATTTCTTCTGGACATCATCGGACGCCTGGACCTGCCGCCCATCGAAAGCGTTCCGGGCGCAGACGCCTTTGAAGATGACGAAGCGCCCGCAAAATGGCGTATTCCAGGCTCTCCGATCTGGATCGTCCAAATCGAGGACGGACCAAGAGAGGGCGAGTTTCTGTTCAGCGAGAGAACGATCACGATTGCGCCGGGTTTCTACCAGCGAATCCAGCACCTGCCGCTGCGCTCGTCAATCGGGATCGTGTCCTGGACCGAGGTGATACCCCAGTGGCACGGTCCGATGATTCCCTCCGGAATTGTCGCTGCATTGCCAGACAGCCTAAAACACACCTGGCTCGGTACGCCGATCTGGAAGATCGTACTGGTCGTGGTACTGATTGCTCTCGGCGCACTTTTATTGATTATAGGGCACCGTGTAATCAATCTTCCCGAGTCGCGAAACAGACTGGTCTTTCGGCTCCGCCATCTTCCGACTCCCATCGCGATGATAGTAGTAGTTGTGATCCTTTCACCTGTTATTTTGATCGAAATTAATGTGGCCGGCACTTTCGCACGCGCGATCAGCTTTACCGGGACGTTGGTGATTTATCTGGCTGCTGTGTGGATATTCTGGCTGTTAGTGTCGATGTTTTTCGAGTGGGTGATCCTGTCTCCGAGGATTCCCGGCGAAGGTTTCAATGCCAATCTTCTGCGTCTTGGGGCGCGGGTTATCGGCTTCGTGGGCGGAGTGGCGATCCTTGCATACGGGACACAAAAACTAGGGTTTCCGGTGCTTGGTTTGGTGGCTGGCCTGGGTGTTGGCGGCCTCGCAGTGGCACTCGCGATTCGACCGACTCTGGAGAATCTCATCGGTGGTGCGATTCTGTTCATTGACAAGCCTGTGCGGGTCGGTGATTTCTGCAGTTTTGGCGATAAGATGGGTACGGTCGAGAATATCGGCATACGCTCGACGCAAGTCCGCGCTCTTGATCGAACGCTGATATCTATACCCAATTCAACTTTTGCGGATATGGAGATTGTCAACTGGGCGGAATGCGACCAGATGCTGATTCAAACCACGATCGGACTTCGCTATGAGACTGAGCCGGATCAGCTGCGCTACGTTCTGGCGAAGTTGCGCGAAATGCTCCATGCCCACCCGAGGATAGATCGCAATACGGTACGTGTACGTTTCGCAAGTTACGGCGCATCGTCGCTCGACGTCGACTTTCGAATCTATGCATTGACTCGGGAATGGAACGACTTCTATGCAATCCGGGAGGACGTGTTCCTGAGGGTGAACGAGATTGTCGGAGAATCGGGCACCGGCTTCGCGTTCCCGTCGCAAACCCTGTACATGGGACGCGACCCCGGTCTGGACAAGGAACGTAGCGATGAGGTAAAACAACAGGTGAATTCCTGGCGCAGATCAGGCCGGCTGCCATTCCCCAATTTGCCGACTTCGAAGGTGGAGCAACTTGCAGACACGCTCGACTACCCGCCACAGGGTTCGCCCGATGCCGGTCCTTCGAAATCGCAAGAATGGGAGGCAACTGAGCCGCTTTCCGCCGAGGAGCACGCAGAAGAGGTCACAGAAAAGAGCGAATCTGAGCGTCGATAGCTCCTGGCTGGTCGGCGATCTGACTCAACGGAACTGAATGCCAGTACATCGTAGTGCTGGCGCGGCCAGTTGTTTCAAGCTGCCTACTTGCGCACCCCCGCGTACACCGGGGGGTGACTACTTTAAGGGTCAGTGCCATTGAGATTTGACCCCGTAAAAACAAATTAGACAGGCCCCATAGACATCGAACGCAGATAAACTTGGCCTCATAAAATTAAACTCATAATCTAAACCATAAACCCACGTTAACAATAATCTTAGTCAAGGAAGCTCTGATTTATTGGTCATTGACGAAAACGAAGTGACGATGTAATCTCTAAAGCACCTGCTATTAATCAGAAAGATTGCTTCGCTTATTGCCATGGATGGCATGTATGCAGATAATACAGGAGCATTTTTCTGTCGCAATGACCTGTAATTTTTAACAAACAAGAGTTTCCATAATAATGTATCGAATTCGATCATGAAAACATTATTGGCATTTATGATTCTCTTTTCTGTATCGGTTTCAGCAATAGCCGAGAGGGGAAGACTGGCGCATATAATTCGCTTCACTGACTATGAAATCGGGTCCGAGGAAGACTGGCTGCAGGGGAAGGGGTTTAAATTTGAGAAAGACATGCGCAATCGGAACCGAATTGATCTGGAAATAAACAACGGCAGACTGACGATTGAAGCAAAGCGACGCGCCTTTGGTTTTATGGTTAATGAAACGGTAAACGTACCGGAATTCACCCATGTTGAGATTGACTGGGGTGTCAATCAATTTCCCGAGGGTGCGTCATACGAGCAAGGGATCCGTAACGAAGCGATAATGGTGTTGATTTTCATGGGCGATGAAAGGCTTTCAAGTGGCTCGCTATTTATCCCTGATAGCCCATACTTTATTGGACTCTTTATTTGCAACGGTGATGATCGTGTCAATTATCCCTATCTGGGTACCTATTTCAAAAAGAGCGGCAGGTATGTTTGTGGCGATAGCGCCGAAGCCAATGAAATCGTGACGACGCGATTTGAGTTGCTTGAAGCCTATCGAACATATTTCGATAAGGAGCGTGACGATGATCCTGGAATATCGGGACTGGCCATTGCAGTGGATACGAAAAAAGCACAGGGCGGCGGTAAGGCGTCGGCGTTTATTCGTGAGATCCGGTTCTACCATTGAATGGCCATCAAAATTTGTTAGCTGCGAGTACAATGGGCGACTACAGCGAAGACCGGCTAAATAACCATAGGTGGCATGTATTACAGGCGTGCGGTTAAGTGTCGATAGCGATACCTGTCTTCGGCCTGCCGATTCCAGGGTTGAGACCTGGTTTATTTGCAAGCATCCGCTAGAGGGCGGTATC
>JBGMRM010000270.1:0-3799 GCA_048061415.1 Gammaproteobacteria bacterium
GCCCCCCGACTTTCGCAACGAAATGACCGTCGATGGTTACGATGCACCGGTGGCGATGAAGGTTCGGCTCGATGTGTCGGAGCAGCAGGTGTTGGCCGATTTCGAAGGGACGTCGGGCCTGAGCAAGAAAGGCATCAATGTACCGCTGATCTATACCACCGCTTACGCCTGTTACGCGCTCAAATGCACGCTGGCGCCAACGATACCGAACAATCACGCCTCGCTCGAACCCTTCAAGGTGCGCGCGCCGGTAAATTGCATACTCAATGCCGTGCATCCGGCCCCGGTCGCTATTCGGCATGTGCTCGGGCAGTTCCTGCCCGACCTGGTGCTCGGCGCTTTGCACCTGATGTTACCCGATACCGTACCGGCGGAGGGTTCCAGCGCACTGTGGAATGTGCAGCTCGGTACCACACCGGTCACAGGCGCGAATTCCTCGGAAGGCAAGGCCACACAAAAGGTACAGATATTGATGTTTAATTCGGGTGGAACCGGCGCGCGCCCGACACTGGATGGCCTGAGCGCGACGGCATTTCCGTCCGGCGTGCATACCATGTCATCCGAAGTGACCGAACAGGTCGGACCCATCACGATCTGGCGTAAGGAATTACGCGAGGGGTCGGGTGGCGCAGGGGCGCAACGTGGCGGACTCGGGCAGGTGATCGAGGTCTCGGCCAATCCGGGGCACCGGATTTACATCAATGCGATGTTCGACCGCTGCGAACACCCGGCGCGGGGGCGCGATGGTGGGGAGCCCGGCGCACCCGGGAACGTTAGCCTCGACGATGGCAGCGCGATGCAAAGCAAGGGCAGGCAATGGATACCCGACGGAAGGCACCTGGTGTTAAACCTGCCCGGTGGTGGTGGTTATGGTGACCCGAAAAATCGAGATCGCGCCTTAGTCAAACAGGATGTGAAGCGGGGTTATATTACCGAGCAGGAAGCCAGACGAAATTATGCATACGAGTCAGACTGAAAGAAGTGTGCCTGATTATCTCCAGTAGGCCTCAGGCAACGCTACCGAAGGATTTATCGATAGCGCCTGCGGGTACTTCGAGACCAGCGAGTATGCAACCACCGGCTACTGGCCCGGATGGAACCAGTCGATGCAGGTATTTCATGCCACCCTGGGCATGGAATTTTTCATCCAGGGCGTCTTTTACCTGGCGTAATTTCGGGTGTTCCACCTTTGCATAATACTCCTGCAGGGCGCTGATCAACTGCCAGTGATCGTCACTCATACTAATGCCCTCCGCTTCGGCAGCCGCTTTAGCGCTATCGATTGACCAGCCGTGCGGTGCATTGGGGAATGAATCGTTTGAAATCTTCATGTTGTGTCTCCTGTAATCCATTAAACCTATACCGGTGCGAGATAAAAATCAAATCGCAGCGTTACGGGCATGTTCGATATAAAGTTCGCGCAGCTTTTTAAACAGATGTCCGGGTGCTCCATCACCGATGATCTGATCGTCAATCTGTACCACCGGCAGCACATAAATGGAAGCGCCGCTGATGAAGGCTTCGTCGGCCTTTAATGCGTCATCGAGTAGAAATTTGGTTTCGACCAGGCGAATACCATGGGTGTTGCACAGGGCGACCACGGCTTTACGCGTGACGCCGGGCAGTATTTCATTGCCGAGTGGGCGGGTCAATAACAGCTCATCTTTGGCGATAAAAAAGCTGGTCGCGCCACACTCGGTAACGTATCCGTCGGTATCGACCAGCAGGGCTTCGTAAGCGCCCGCGTCGCTGGCTGATTTTTTGGCCAATACCTGTCCCAGTAGATTCACCGACTTGATATCGCGCCGCGCCCAGCGAATATCGTCGACACTTTTCAGACGTACGCCAGTGTTAATGGCCTCGTTATCGACCGACATTTTGTGCTGGGTAAACATGAATACCGTCGGTTTTAAATTATCCTGCCAGACGAAATCACGATCCGCTTCACCGCGTGTGACCTGCAGGTAAACCAGGCCTTCGGTGATCTGGTTAAGTTCCACCAGTTTGCGAAACGCGCTCAGTATTTCGTCCCGCTCGAGTGGTACCGGAATTTGCAACTCCCCGAGCGAGCGACGATAGCGCTGCATATGCGCATCGAAGTCGATCAACTTGCCGTCGATCAAACCTGCGACTTCATAGATCGCATCGCCGAATAATACAGCGCGGTCGAAAATCGAGACTTTAGCTTGATCTTCCGGCAAATATTGGCCGTTTAGATAGACGGTTCGGTTCATTGCGTATCACCTATTTGCCTTAGCCGGCCATTTGCCCAAACTAATTTAATTGCAACACGATAAAGCCGCCGCCCTTACAGGAAGGGGGCGGCTTTTAACAGCTTGTCCTATGATTTTTTAGACATTAAATAATGGAGAATCGCTCCAAGGGCAGCGCCTATAATCCAGCCGAAGCCCCCTAAACCGGAAAGCGCAGGGTACCAGACAGTACTCACGGCGAATACCGCCGCAATGCCTAAAGCGATCAAAGCCCTTTTATTCCAGCCACCATCGTAGTAGTACTTGCCATTAGGATCGGTAGAGAATAGTTGCTGTATATCCAGATCCTGTTTTTTAATGATGTAGTAATCGACAATCATAATGCCATAAACAGGAGCAAGAATAGCGCCGAGTGTATTCACAAAAGGGAAAATACCGATATTTTGAATGACAGAAACCCATAGCACCGCAAGTATAAATCCGGCAACTGCGGTTATCAGCCCACCCATGCGGAAATTAATTTTCCCCGGCATGAGGTTGGCCAGATCGTAAGCAGGCGGGACGAAATTAGCCACCATATTGATTCCAACCGTTGCCGTAAAAAATGCAAAAGCGGCGACGATAGTCAACATCAGATTATCGACTCGCGCGACCATATCGGTAGGATTGGTCATGGTTTCACCAAAGATCACCACGGTACCCGAGGTGATGATGAGCGCGATAAAAGAGAATACGATGATGTTGCCCACCAGCCCCCAGAGATTACCTTTGCGCATTTCGCCTTCATTACTGACAAAACGTGCGAAATCGCCAAAATTGATGACGACGGCTGCAAAATAGGCAACCATGGTACCGAAGATAGCGATAAAAGCTGCGAAGGACCCACCACTGTAATCTCCTGTTCCACTAAAGATATTGCCGGCTTCGGCTAACAGGCCTCCGCCGGCTTTTACCCAGATAACGATCATTAGGATAATCATCACGGTATAGACAGCCGGCCCGGCGAAATTTAGAAATCGCCGGATCAGATCTATGCCATTCCAGAATAGGTAAATCTGGAAGAGTGCGACCAGTATCAGCGATATCCAGCCGATAAAAGTCATGCCTAAAAATGCCGCGCTATCGCCTGACACTCCGAATAAGGAATTCAGCAGGAGAGCGACGGCAGTCGAGGCAAAGAAGGTCTGTGCGCCATACCAGAAGATTGCCACTGTTCCTCGCACCATGGCCGGAAAGTTAGCTCCGATCACGCCCATACTGGCGCGCGCAAATACCGGATATGGAATGCCATACTTGACACTGGGGCTTCCAGATAGATTAACCAGCCACATGATAAAAAAACCGGCGAGTATTATGGCTGCAAACACAGCCCAGCCGTTTAAGCCATAGGTGAGAAACAAAGAGGCGGCTAAGGTATAACCGAACAGGCTCTGGACATCGTTGGCCCAGACATTGAATATCTCGAACCAGCCCCAGGTCTTTTTATCGGCCGACGTCGGTGCCAGATCGCTGTTGTATAACCTGGGATCTTGGTTGGTAATTTCAGTCATTTTACTCCCCCCCACAGAAATGATGAATACTATGTT
>JBGMRM010000271.1:0-3790 GCA_048061415.1 Gammaproteobacteria bacterium
ACTCCAGTTACCCTGAGCATCAAAAGCAGAAAAACCGGGTAAGCCCTGCGATACACCGCACTGAACGAAGCCCTTGCCTACGACTTCCTCAAGCGTGGTTGCAAATGAATTGGCTGACACTGCCAATAGTGAAAACAACATCGCTGTTAATGTAATTTTTTTCATCTAAATCTCCTCGGATTTAATAGAGTTTCTTTATATTTATCGCAGATTTATTAATACGGCGACTGAGGTGAACCATAATCACTTCACTAGCCAATTGCAAGTCCAAAATTTCAAATCAAAACTGATCGATGCCGAATATTCTTCCTGCTAGTTTTTTTTCGCTAAATATAGACTGTAATAGCACCCGTAGCGCAAATCTTAATCCAATCTAATGCTTCGGTGATATATCCATATCTCCTGGCGACGACTATCATGAGCGCAACTTAATAGAACTTCGGACTCGAAGATATGCCTTACTATATTTACCAGATAAACCAGGCCGCTGGTTCGATGGTAAAAAATCTGAATTTACTGAAGCATTACGACGCATTTCAGCAGGCAAAATCGGAAGTACGCAAAATGCGTGAGACGATGTCTGATGAAGATCGCTCTGAGCTCAAGATTATTTTTGCCGAATCCGAATTGCATGCAGAGGAATTGCTACAGCAAAAACGTGAAAAGCCCATTTTGATGGAATGGGAGAAATAGAGATGCATCATCTCGCACGCATGGATGGGACGGGCTGACGCATCGGGACGGCGTGTCCTGGAATTTTCTATCGGATTCAGCCTGACTAGATACTAATACAACACTACTTCCGCAAAGTAATTCTTTAACTAACCGGCATGTCGGAAAAAGTTAGGCTGTGTGTATCGGCGCCGGTTATTTCGTCCAGTGGTACTGGCTCGCCGAGATAAAAACCCTGCGCGTAATCGACACCCAATATTTTCAGCGTCTGTATGGTGGCTTCACTATCGGCAAACTCCGCAACGGTTTTAATCCCGAGAATATGCGCCATCGAATTAATCGAGTCGGCCATCGCATAGTCAATCGCATCGTCGCATATATTCTGCACCACGGCGCCATCGATCTTGATAAAATCGACATCCAGGTTTTTCAGCATCGAAAATGTAGTATAGCCGCTGCCGAAATCATCGATCGCGATTAAACAACCGAGGGCTCGTAGCCGCCCGATCAACCGGCTTGCTCTGGATAAGGTATTAGTGAAAGCAGTCTCGCTTATTTCAAAACAAATCTGCTCTGGTTTCACCAGCGTTTTATCGAATTGCTGGATTATATAGTCGGCCAGCGACTCATCGGCAACCGAATTGGCGGACAGATTTACACTCAATACCGATGCCGGGTTTTGCATAAAGATGTAGGGATATTCGCTGAGAATTTTGCCGATAACCCATCGATCGACCACTTCGGACAATCCGTATCGGTCCGCGGCCGGTAGAAATGCGCCGGGCAACAGGCAATTCCCATCCTTATCGATCATCCTGAGCAGTATTTCCGCGCGCGTATGGAGTCCATTTTCGCCAGAACCGAGCGGCACGATTGGCTGGTACAAAAATTCCAGGCGCTCCTCGTCGATCGCGGCGCGTATTTCGGAAACCTGCAAAAATTCTCCCCGCCGCCGGGCGAGCTCGGCATCTTTCTCTGTATACACATGCGCGCGACCACGGCCCAGATCCTTGGCTGAGTAACAGGCCTGGTCCGCCTGGTTCATCAGGTCTATTTTGCTGCCGGAGTCTGCACCGATCGATACCACCCCGATACTGACACCCACCTGGTAGGTTTTACCCTCCCACACGAATCGGTAATTTCGAATCGCATCGATCAAAATACCCGCCACCTTCATCGCTTTAGTGGGCGGGCAGTTACTCAGCAATACGCTGAATTCATCCCCACCGAGGCGTCCCAGGGTATCGCGTCCCCGTAGCTGGCTCGACAGTAACGACGATATTTGCTTGAGCAATTCATCACCGGCGGCATGGCCAGCCGAATCGTTGACCACTTTAAACCGGTCCAGGTCCAGATAAAGCAGGGCATGGGTATTTTCAAATTCCTTTGCGCTTTGCAACGCCTTGTCGAGGCGGGTTTCAAATTCTGAGCGATTTGCCAGACCAGTCAAGGGGTCGTGGGTTGCCTGGTGCACCATCATCTTTTGCAGGCGTCTCGAATCGGTAACATCCTTAAACACCAGTACCACGCCCGTACACACGCCCTGTGAATTTAACATCGGCGCTGCGGTACCCTGAATCGAATAGTGTTCGCCCTGTCTGGAAACCAGTACATTATCGGTTTTTGGAGCAATCACGCGTTTTTCGGCCAGGCAACGAAGCGCCGGGTCTGGAATGGCCTTGCCTGTTATTTCATCTTCGAGATGAAACACGGCTTCCAGCGACATTCCCATGCCCTGGTGGTATCGCCATCCGGTCAGGGTTTCCGCCACCGGATTCATATAGTCGATACGGCCCACATTATCGGTGGTAATGACACCGTCTCCCATAGAATGTAACGTGACTTGCGCGCGCTCCTTTTCAATCACGGCTTCACTGGTGGCGAGTTTACGCTCCAGTTCCGCGGCCGACCGGGTCGCGAACATCTTGATGATATCGATACAATTATTGTCCAGGCGCAGGGCTGAGCGATGCATTCCGGCCAGTAACCCGATGGGGTCACCCGAAGAATCGAGTAACTTGATCGCAAAAAATCCCTGCACCTCGAAGCGTTCTTTGAGTAGCGCCGAATTGGGATACAGCTCGCTGGCCGAGGTTTCGAGGTAAGTCAGTCCGGCAATATCGTCACAGGGACTATTCAACAGGGAAAATGTCTGGCTCTTGATGTAACTGCCATCGCACCAGAAGGCCTGCGTATGGTAAACGTTCTGATCGTGTCTGCTGGCCAGAAATACCGCATCAATTTCGAGAAACTGCGAAAGCTCGCGCGCCAGCGAATAAAAAAAAGTTTCACCGATGCTGGCAGAGATGCCTTCGACCAGTGAATACAGTCGATTGTCGTCCAGCACACGCCTGTAACCCGGGTTTACCGGCTTTTTGCGCCTGGCTTGCCACACCAGCACTCCCGCTATCGCGATGACTGCTATGCCGGCATTAATGAATAAATCACCCATAATCCAGAGCTTGTTCCTTGGTTACATTTCATTATAGAAGAGTTCCAGCGGGTTTGTGATAAAACCGGGTTTAAGACTTGCAACCCGCGTTTGCTTTGCCTAACCTACCTCGACTATTTCAAACATAAACCTAGCCATGGCCACAAAAAAAACCAGCAATCGTAAATCCGATATCAGAAACTATTCTTCCCAGGTCGTCGATGGCGTCGAACGCGCCCCGAGCCGCTCGATGTTGCGCGCGGTCGGCTTCGACGATAGTGATTTTAAAAAACCGCAAATCGGCATCGCCTCGACCTGGAGCATGGTGACCCCGTGCAATATGCATATCGACCAGCTCGCATCGAAAGCCGCCGAAGGCGCTAATAGCGCCAATGCGAAAGCCGTGGTGTTCAATACGATCACCGTATCCGATGGCATTTCGATGGGGACCGAAGGCATGAAATACTCGCTGGTATCGCGGGAAGTGATTGCCGACTCGATCGAAGCGGTTGCCGGCTGCCAGGGATTCGATGCACTGGTTACGATCGGCGGCTGCGACAAGAATATGCCCGCCTGCCTGATGGGCATGGCGCGCCTCAACCGTCCCTCGGTATTCGTCTACGGCGGCACGATCATGCCCGGGTGCCATAAGGGGAAAAACACCGACATCGTCAGCGTATTCGAAGC
>JBGMRM010000272.1:0-3788 GCA_048061415.1 Gammaproteobacteria bacterium
CTACAATCGGCTCAGCGCATGAACGTTAAACAGCATCGCGCCGAACAGTAACAGGGCGCCGGCCCAGTGCATCGCGCCCAGCGATACCGGGACCTGCAGTAACAGGGTCGCAATTCCCAAAAATACCTGGATGACCACCATCAGTCCGACCAGTTTGAAGCTTTTTTTGATTACCGGCTCGTGCAGCATTCTGCGTCTTGCGAAATACCAGGCGATTAACACCAGTGCGGTGGCGATGGTCAGTATGCGATGTTCGAATTGCACGGTCAGCCTGTTTTCGAATAGATTCAGAAACCAGGGCGACAGCCTGTCTAGTCCGTGGGGTATTAGATGTCCCTCCATCAACGGGAAGGTGTTGTATAACGAACCGGCCCTGAGCGCGGCGACAAATCCGCCCGAAATAATGCTTATCAGCACCAGTACGGTCAGCAGCAGGGAGCCGAATCGCCACCAGGCGAGTTCGGAAAAACGCATCGGCATGTAGGGCTGGAGGTCGCGCAGACCGAGTATCACCCAAAGCATATACCCGTAAATCAGGACGGTGTTAAGTAAATGCGCGGTCAGCAGATAGACGCTCCCGCGCGGGTTATCGGCCAGGTAATCCTGGGCCATATACCACCCAATCAGTCCCTGCAGCCCGGCGAGTAAGAAAATTGAGATCAGTTTCGGGGTCAACCCGGGCTTTATCTGATCGCGCCACCAGAAATACAAAAATGGCAGCAAGAAGACAGGGATAATCAGCCGCCCCAGCGTACGCTGCGTATAGTAAAACCAGAAAATCGATTTAAAATCGGCCAACTCCATGTCGGGCTTGATTTTTTTATACTCGGACGACTTCCGGAATCGGTCGAATGCCCGGTCCCATTCGGCGGCATCGAGTGGCGCTAAAAAGCTGCGTGCAGAATCCTGGTTCAGCGCCGAAGCATCCGATGGGCTCAGGCGGTTTATGCTGTCGAACATCGCCATCGCGAAAATGATGATCAGGCAGAGAATCAGCCAACGCGCTATCGCCGGGTCGTGTTCGCTTGCCCTGGACATAATTTAAACCGAATTCAATGCACTACCCCGCTATGGGTCTTCTCCGTCAGCGCTTCGGTAGCTTCGACATTAAGGACTGCCTCAACGCCTTCGGCATCTTTGTCGAGATTATCAGATAAGTTTTCAGTGACGGTTTTTGTACTGTCATTCGCCAGATTTTCCGGGTCGGGTTCATCATTGCCCTGACTGCTGAATGACTCGGCACGTTCGTCCACTGATTCCCCGGAGCTAAGCTCCGTCAGCGCGGGATCGACACGCGAATCGTCGGCAACGGCATTGCCTGTATCGTCAATAGCAATCGAAACTATGCCTGGGTGTTTCTCCAGCAGATTGGGAAACGCCTTGTTGTCACCCAGGGTTTGAGCGCCATCAGCCAGATGCTGATATACCCTGACATAGTTTTGCGTCAAATCGTTAACCAGCTCCGAGGTCTTAGCGAAGTGTTGACCGACACTGGCCTTGTACCTGGCCAGCTCCCCCCGGGTCTGGTCCAGATCGGTTTTGATCTTATTCGCCTGTTTGACCGATGGCGAGAACAGCCGATAAACCAGCGCACCGATCATTGCACCAGCAACCAACGCGATGATGGTTATTTGCCAAACCGAGGTTGCGTAATCCATAGGACCCCATGGGTAGGATGATTTAGATATGAGCTGGAATTATAAGCGATGTGTTACTGGAATAGAATGTTGGGTTTCCTGGGTGATTGAAGTTTGGTTCTGGAATTGCAGGATTTAACTTGATCATAAATCCAAGACCTGACCCCGTGAACTTGCGACCTGTGATAGTTGACGTCCACACGATGCAACTCAGATTCGCGCTATTCGCTAGGTTATTTAACTCCGGCATTGAACTCTGCCCGCAGTATCTCCCCTACAGCCAGTCTAGCTTGGTTACATCCAGCTGCCACTTCAGCTTTGGTGACTCTTGCCTCGTGCACAATAAGGCTTCGCATGTCATATAACTCCACTACATTCTTGACAAACTGGTCTTCTTCATGGGGGGCGATTAAGGCTGCATGCTGTTGTGCTAGTCTTCTTACGCGGCTTCGTAGTGAATCCTCACGACGAAAGAGCATTTCTCTTTGGAGCGCCTTAAGAGAATCCAAAGCATCTTCCTCCAGCTCAGTCTCCAATAACTCCTCAACCTCAGTATTCCAGCGATCAATGAGCCCGAGTGCAACCGGATGCTTCTCCACAGCCTCAGCCAATATCTCAAGGCAAGTCACAAGAATAACAACTTTTGTACTGTTTGATGCTTCATAGTAGTGGCTAATAAAAGTATTTAGAGCTAATTCGAGCTTGGCTGAGAGGGACAAGCCACTAGTTTGGGAAAGAACTCTAGAGAACGTTTCCTGAAATACTTCAAATGGTAAATCGATTCGCGGAGTAATCTGACCACCTGCCACTCGCGCCAAACGGACGTCACTCGGATAGACCGATGGAACAACACTGTCCACGATTACATCAACTGGACGATGCAACATCATCTGTTCACCGACTTTCTCCGGGTCATCGTGAATAGGCTCAATACGAGGACGCCCCTCAAAGACTGTGAAAGCTGTATGCCTGTCAGTTACTAGGATCGCTAGAGCTAGCCACAGTCGACCAGCGAAATTAAATGCATCTTCAGCTGTTTGAAATCCTGAGAAGTAGAAGGTGTGATATCCATCCTCCATCTTAAGGGACATAGTCAATCCCTCGAAGCTAAAGCCCGCGATCCCGCCAATGGTGTTAGGCGGCATGACCGAAATTGGATATCGAAGGGTGAATGCCATAAGCGTAGATTCCTGATTACAATTGTGTCAGTCCCACCGTGGTATAGCATGAGGATCACCCCAAAGTCCATGTTCACAAATCCTAAGGGTCAGGTCTCTCCGGATCACATAGCTCTTTCGAGGGAATCAGAAAGTTGTTATGCGTTCTCGAAAGACCTGGGGTTCCTCCAAATTTCCAAATTCCCGCTCCCTTGATTCAATGTCAGAAAAGTCACCCCAACACCTAATCTAATACGTTTGGTCTGTGCTGCGATGTAAATTTTAATCGGTGGCAAGCACAGGGAACAGCTATCACCCAACCATTTATTTTTTGCAACTAATAAATGGCAAAACTAATGTTATTCGCTATAATGCCACTAATTAGTGTCAATTATACGATAAATAAGCGATATGGACCCCTTTCTAAAACAAATAGGCGATCGACTTAAATCCGAACGCAAGGCCCGGGGCTCGAATCAGTCTAATGCCGGCGAGTCAGCCGGGTTGTCGCGTCGCGAGATTAGTGAGATTGAAAACGGTATCTTCCGGGGCAGCATATTGAAAGTCCAGGCCTATGCCATGTCACTTGGCTTTTCCCTGGCGCTGGAAATTAAGCGTCGCCCGGAGTTAAATGAGTTGCCGGGGTTATTTGATGAAGATTAGCACTGACCAACGCATACGCAAGATTGATATTAAGGTGGCTGGAGAGGCGGCGGGTCTGCTGGAAAATAATACCCGGTTTAATTTCACCTACCATTCAAATGCGACATTTCCCGTTGCGGTTTCCATGCCCTTAGAAAAGCGCGCCTATCAAAGCGGCGCTTTGTTTCCGATATTTGAAATGAATATCCCCGAGGGCTTTATACGTTATCGCATTACGGAACGGTTGCGTAAACAGCTTCGAGTCGACGACATGTTATTCCTGGCATTACAGGGGAAAACAGGAATTGGCTGTATTTCCTACGCGGCACAGGGGGTTGAAGCTGAGGAAATG